>DAOMZC010000111.1:0-11675 GCA_035437965.1 Pseudomonadota bacterium | reverse complement strand
ACCGCCCGAGGCCGGGACGAAGCCGCCCGCGGTCGGCGTGCCCGCCGGGGCCGCCTGGGCGCCCACGACGCCGTTGGCACCCGAGACGCCGTCGCGTCCGTCGCCGCCTTTGTTGGCCCCGGAGAAGCAGACGCCAGACTTGCTGCCGCCGCCGCCGCCCGAGCCGCCGTTTGACGCCCCATCGGTGCCGGGCGCGCCGTCATTGCCGCGGGAACCGGCACCGCCGGTGCCGCCCGACCGTGCGCACAGCGAAGGACCGGCGGCGCCGCCGAACCCGCCGTTGGAGCCGTTGCTGACTCCGTTGACCCCATTGGCGCCGTTGCCGCCGGGGTTGGTGACCGGTCCGGTCGTCACGGTCGCGCCGTTGGCTCCGGCAGCGCCGTTGCCGCCATTGCCGGCGATGATGGTGTCGTTGCGCAGGTGCACCGGGCCGGTGCTGTTGGTGACGAACACGCCGTAGCTGGAGCCGCCGGCGCGGTTGGCCGCCGTCCCCGCCGCGCCCGGCGCCGATCTGATGGTTACCCAGTCCAGGTGGGTCTCGAGCTTCAGGTTGTTCGCCGTGACCGCGGTCGGCCCGCCGTTGATGACCGAGACGTTGGTCTTGAGACGCACCCACTTATTGGCTGCGTCATAGCCGCCGTATACGCCAATCCCATCGAGCAGCGTGACCGACTCATTGTAGGTACCGCTCGATAGATAGACACCGTGCTTCTGCTGCTGCTGGGCGAGCGACAGTCCCTTGGTAATGGTCTTGACCGGGCTCTCCATCGTCCCCAGGTTCGCGTCGTCTCCCGTCGGTGATACGAAGATGGCCAGGCTGGCGTTGCCGTCGAGTCCATCGCAGTCGGTGTCGAGGCCCTGATCGTCGGGGAGATCCTCGTTGGGGTTCTTGACGCAGGTTAGATCCGGCGGGCCGCTGGTGCTCGAGTCACCGACGCCACCATCGACGACGTTGCCGGCGTAGTCCTGGTTGGTGCCGGCGCAGCCATAAAACAGCGCGGCCCCGAGGATGCCGCCGCAGAGACTCACAGAACCAAAGCGTCGAAGGACGCGACCTAATGTGCCGAAGGGGCGTACGTTCTGCATGAACCCTCCATAATCAAATGTTTACGCGATTAACGCGGGGATTCGATTTTAACATATAAGAATACGGCATTAAGATATCGGCTTATTCGTTAATCATTTCGGCAACTTAATACCCTCC
Source organism: Pseudomonadota bacterium (assembly GCA_035437965.1). GTDB lineage: Bacteria > Myxococcota_A > Polyangia > Palsa-1104 > JAEUJZ01 > CALFML01. The sequence continues at coordinate 10,471 of DAOMZC010000111.1, read as the reverse complement.
TTCCGGGGTGGCGGGCAGTGCCGGCTTGGTGCGCGCGCCGGCTTGTGCCACGATTGGCGCCTCGCCAGCGAGGTGCCCAGCGCACATGTCCCTGCCCGTGCCGATCTCTATGTCGCAAAAAACCCTGCTCATCGTCGATGACGAGGCGGGAAACGTGGAGTCCCTGCAGCGCATCTTCCAGCGCTACACGCCGCCGCAGTCCGAGGGCGAGCCGGCCGCCCGCGAGATCGCGGTGCTGACCTGCCGCGACGGCCGCGACGCGCTGGAGCTCTTGCGCAAGCAGCGCGTCGATGTCGTGCTCACCGATCTGATGATGCCGAGCCTGTCGGGGATGGACCTGCTCAAGGCGGCGCGCAAGCTGTCGCCGGAGACCGAGGTGATCCTGATGACCGCCTACGGCACCATCGAGACCGCGGTCGAGGCGATGAAGGACGGGGCCTACGACTTCATCACCAAGCCGCTCAAGCGCGCCCACGTCCTGCGGGTGGTCGGCAAGGCGATGGAGCGGCAGACCCTGGTCGCCGAGAACCGCGCCCTGCGCTCGCAGCTGGCGGCGGCGCAGCGGCGGCCAATCGTCGGCCAGTCGCTGGCGATGCGGCGCACCCTGGACATCATCGCCCAGGCGGCGCCGTCCCAGGCGACGGTGCTGCTGCTCGGCGAGTCGGGGACCGGCAAGGAGCTCCTGGCGCGCTACCTGCACGAGCAGTCGCCGCGCGCCGGGCGGCCGCTGGTGCCGGTAAACTGCGCCGCGCTGCCCGAGTCGATCCTCGAAGGGGAGCTGTTCGGCTACGAGAAGGGCGCCTTCACCGGGGCGACCACCCGGCGCGACGGGCGGTTCGCCCAGGCCGACGGCGGCACCCTGTTCCTCGACGAGATCGCCGAGATCCCGCTGCACCTGCAGGTCAAGCTCCTGCGCGTGCTGCAGGAGGGCGAGATCGAGCCGCTCGGCGGCAAGCTGCGGCGGGTCGACATCCGCCTGGTCGCGGCGACCAACAAGGACCTGCGGCGCATGGTCGAGGCGGGGCGGTTCCGCGAGGACCTGTACTACCGCCTCAACGTCATCGCCATCGAGGTCCCGCCGCTGCGCCAGCGGCTCGACGATGTGCCGCTGCTCGTCGACCACTTCCTGTCGCGCTTCCGCGAGAAGAACCAGAAGCTGGTCACCGGCATCAGCCGCCCCGCCCTCGAGGTCCTGTCGCGCTACCACTACCCCGGCAACGTGCGCGAGCTGGAGAATGCCCTTGAGCGCGCGGTGGTGCTGTGCCGCCAGCCGATCGTCGATGTCGAAGACCTGCCGCAGGAGATCCGCTCGGGCGGGGCGCGCCTGGAGTCGGCCGGGCACGCCGGACCGCCGCGGCTGTCGTTCGCCATCGGGACGACGCTGGACGAGATCGAGCGCACCTCGATCCGCGAGACCCTGCACTACACCAAAGGCGACAAGCGGCTTGCCGCCCAGCTGCTCGGGATCGCGACGCGCACGATCTACCGCAAGCTCGATCGCGGCGAGCCCGGTGGCGCCGCCGAGCCCGATCCCGCCTTCGCCGACAGCGACGAGCCCGACGACGACGACGACGAGCCCGGCACGAACCGATAGCTGGGGCGCAGGGCCCGTGGCAATGGCTCGCTGCGGTTGCGCCCGCCATGGCCTGGCGCTGCCTGGCCCCGGGGCCGCAACTGCGCCGTCAGCGCTGGTCAGAGCCTGTATACTAGTCTGACGATGACAGGCCCCAAGCCGCCGGCACGCAAACCCCCAGGGGCCCCATCTGTATCATCGGCTGCATCGGCGGCTGCATCGGCGGCTGCATCGGCGGCTACCTCGGCGGCCGCGGCGCCGCCCAAGGTCGCCACCAGCCCGGGCTCCGGCACCCGCTCTCCGGCCGCGCAGAAGCGGCTGGTCGAGGATCACATCCCGTTTGTGCGCTCGATCGCCCGCAAGCTGCGCGAGCAGGTGCCGATGGTCGAGTTCGATGACCTGGTGGGCTTCGGCATGCAGGGGCTCATCGAGGCCGGCCAGCGCTTCGATGACCGGCACGGGGTGGCGTTCACGACGTTTGCCTATTACCGGGTGCGGGGGGCGATGTTCGACGGCCTGCGCTCGATGGGCTGGCTGCCGCGCAGCGAGTACGCGCGGCTGCGGCTGGAGGAGCGCGCCAACGCCTACCTGCAGAACCTGGCGGCGCGCGAAGAGGGCCCGGCCGAGCAGACCGCCCAACCCGCGAGCTCCCCCGGACGCGGCCGCCCCGCCGGCGAGGTCGAGGAGCGGGTGCGCGAGATCGCCGAGGCCCTAAACGGCGTCGCGGCGGTGTTCGTGACCCTGCTCGGGCGGCACGAGGAGCAGCAGCTCCTCGACGAGCGCGCCGCCCCGCACGAGCAGCTCGAGCGCCTGCAGATGGCCGAGCGGGTGCGCCGCGCCCTCACCTCGCTGCCCGACAAGGAGCGCCACCTCGTCGAGCAGTACTACTTCCACGATCAGACGCTGGAGCAGGTCGGGGCGGGCATGGGGCTGTCCAAGTCGTGGACCTCGCGCCTGCACGCCCGCGCCATCGCCCTGCTCCGCCAGACCCTGGAGGCCGACGGCAGCGGCCCCCCCGACTGAGCCGCGGCGCGGCGCGAAAGCGACTTACTTGGGCCCCGGATCGGGCTCGGCCTTGCCGCGGTGGCAGGTCCAGCAAGTCACCTTCTTCAGCGTCATCGGGAACTTAGTGTTGATGGTCTTTACCATCTCCATCATCTCGCGCGCGATCTTCTTCTTGTCGGTGTCGGCGGCCATGTCCGGCTCTTTGTGGCAGTGATCGCAGTCCACGTTGAGCGCCTTGGTGATGTCGCGCATCGTCGCCTTGAGGGCCGGCTTGGTGATGTCCTTGGGCAGAACCACCAGGTTCTTGAACACCACGGCCCCGGCGGCCGGCGGCGGACCGGCGGGCTTGGGCGCCTGCGCCAGGGAGAGCGTCGGCAGCGCGCAGAGCAAGAGCGCAAGGGTAGGCTTTAGCAGGCGGCGGAGGCGGGACGGGGGCGCGAGCATACGGATCTCTCCTGACTAGGTCGTTACTTCATTTTGACGGGGCGGCCGCCGATCATAAAGCGGTTTTTCGCCGCCGTCCGACGAGGCCCAGCCAAGACCTGGCCGAGACCGTAGTCCTCTATTAGGCAGCGGCCCCCGATCGCCTCTGGTTTGGGGTTTGCGGGCCCGCGTCGCGCTGTCACAATGGCCTGCCGCGCCGCCCCGCGCGGACCCCTTTGCCAAGGACCGCCCCGTGAAGTACCGCCGCATGCCCATCGAGGTCGAGTCGCCCGAGGAGTTCGGCTACGACCGCATCCGCTATAACCTCGCCGAGAGCTCGTGCACCGACACGCCGCTGCGCAGCCTGGGGGTGAACCTCGACGAGCTCGTGCTGATGTACCACGACCACCGCGGCCACCCGGCGCTGCGGACGCAGCTCGCCGCCGACCTCGGCGTCCAGCCCGGCGAGGTGCTCACCACGGTCGGCGCCGCGGCGGCGCTGTTCATGATCGCCACCAGCCTGCTGACGCCCGAAGATCACCTTATCGTGGTGCGGCCCAACTACGCCACCAACATCGAGACGCCGCGCGCCATCGGCTGCGCCATCAGCTACCTCGACCTCAGCTTCGAGCGGGGCTGGCAAATCGAGGTGGCGGCGCTGGCGGCGCTGATCACGCCGCGCACCCGCCTCATCAGCCTGACCTGCCCGCACAACCCGACCGGGACGGTCATGGACGAGGCGTCGCTGCGCGCCGCGGTCGCCCTGTGCGAGCAGCACGGGATCTACCTGCTCGTCGACGAGACCTACCGCGAGATGACCTTCGCGGCGGCGCTGCCGCCGGCGGCGACGCTGTCGCGGCGGGCGATCAGCGTCTGCAGCCTGTCCAAGACCTACGGGCTGCCGGGCCTGCGCCTGGGCTGGCTGACCTGCCGCGACCCCGAGCTTTATGAGACCCTGCTCGCCGCCAAGGAGCAGATCTTCATCTGCAACTCGATCGTCGACGAGGAGATCGCCGCCCAGGCGCTGCAGCGGCGCCCGCACTGGCTGCCCGAGATCAAGGCCCGCATCGCCGCCGGCTTCGCCCTGACGCGCGACTTCATCGCCGCCCAGAGCGACCTTGAGTGGGTGGAGCCGCAGGGCGGCGTAGTCGGCTTCCCGCGCCTGCGCTCGCTCGACGGGCCGGGGCAGGCCCCGCGCCACATCGACCTCGACCGCTTCTATGCCCTGCTCCTCGATCGCTACGCCACCGCCGTCGGGCCGGGGCACTGGTTCGAGCAGCCACGCCACTACCTGCGCATCGGCTACGGCTGGCCGAGCCTGACCGCCCTGCAACAGGGGCTCACCAACATCTCGCGCGCGCTCGCCGATGCCCGGCGCTGAGCGCGTGGACCCAGGTCGAAAACGATGACGAAAGCGCCCGTCTCCCGCCGGCTCAAGCTCGCCACCGGCCTCTCGTATCACGTGCTCGAGTGGGGGGCCGACGAGCCGGCCCTGACCCACACGGTCGTGCTGGTGCACGGCTTCCTCGACTATGCCCACACCTGGGACGACACGGTGGCGGCGGGCCTCGGCGGGCGCTTTCACCTGGTCGCCCCCGATCTGCGCGGCCACGGCGACAGCGATCGCGTCGGGCCCGGCGGCTACTACCACTTCATGGACTACCTGGCGGATCTGCGCGAGGTGATAGGCCAGCTCGGCCGCCAGCGGGTGTCGCTGGTCGGGCACTCGATGGGCGGCAGCGTCGTGGGCTACTACGCTGGCAGCTTCCCCGAGCGCATCCACCGCCTGGCGATGCTGGAGGGCCTGGGCCCGCCCGAGCCCGAAAACGTGTCGTTCCCCGAGCGCGTGCGCACCTGGCTGGACGCCTGGGAGCGCGTCCGCCAGCTGCCGCCGCGCCGCTACAAGAGCCTCGCCGAGGCCGCCGAGCGCCTGATCAAGACCGATCGCCGCCTGTCGGCCGAGCTGGCGCTGCGCCTGGCCACCCAGGGCACGACGCGCGGCCCCGACGGCACCTACCAGTTCAAGCACGATCCGCTGCACATCACGCCTGGCCCCTACCCGTTCAGCCTCCGCATCGCCGCGCAGTTCTGGGAGAGCGTGCGCTGCCCGGTGCTGCTGGTCGACGCCGTGGACAGCGACTTCCACCTCGCTCCGGAGGACACCGCGCGCCGGGTCGCCGCCTTCAGCCAGTGCCCGGCGCTGCGCGTCGAGCACCTGGCGGGGGCCGCGCACATGATGCAGCGCCACCAGCCGGCCGCCCTGGCGCAGCTGCTCGGTGACTTCCTCGGCGAGGGCTGAGCGGCGGCGCTATGGGTACAGGCGGGTCGTGCGCCAGCGGGCGGTCGCCAGCTCGGCGCGATCGCCTTCAAGTTCGCGCTCGTAAAGCAGGCGATCGTGCATCCGGTAGGGCTCGTTCGACCAGAACTCCAGTCGCTCGGGGAGCAGGCGGAAGCCGCCCCAGAACTCGGGGCGCGGGACTGGCTTGCCGGCGAAGCGCTGCTCGAGCTCGTGGTAGCGGGAAAGGAGCAGCTCGCGGCTCGGCAGCGGCGCGCTCTGGCTGGAGGCCCAGGCGGCGAGCTGGCTGCCGAGCGGGCGGCTCTGGAAGTAGGCGTCGGACTCGGCGGCGGTGACGCGCTCGATCGGGCCTTCGCTGCGCACCTGCACCTGCAGCACCGGCCAGTGCAGGCACAGCGCGGCGTACGGGTTTTCGGTCAGCTGGGCGGCCTTGCGGCTGGTGTAGTTGGTGAAAAAGACCAGCCCGCGCGCATCGACGCCTTTTAGAAGGACCATGCGCACCGCCGGTCGCCCGCTGGCAGTGGCGGTGGCCAGCGACATCGCTGTCGGGTCCTGGGTCTCGGTCGCCTTGGCGCGGGCGAAGTAGTGCTCGAAGAGCTGCAGCGGATCGGCAAAGTGGTCGGGGATCACGGGCGCAGCTTAGAACAGCTCGCCGCGCGCGGGTAGCTGCAGCGCGCCTGCTGGTAGTCCGCGGGTAGCCTACTGGTACACTGGACGCCGGATGGTTATTGGTAATGTGGCCGCAGCCTTGGTAGGCCGCGCGAATCAGTGCGGGCCGTCGCGCCCGCGAGCCCCTGCCCAATGAAGGAGATCGACCGATGAGCACGTCGAACCCCGACGACAAGACCGCCGCTTCCGACCCCGCCACCAGCCCGCCGCCCGATGGTCAGGCCCACGGTGGCATCCCCTTTGACGACTACAAGAAGAAGCTCGAAGCGCGGCTCGCCGAGCTCGGCAAGCAGATGGAAATCCTCAAGGAGCTGCTGAGCAAGGCCGCGTACGATGCGAAGGCCTCGCTCGAGCACCAGCTGGAGAAGCTGCAGAAAGATCACTCCGAGGAATTCGAGCGCCTCGCCAAGCTGCGCGCCGCCGGCGAAGCGAGCCTCGGCACCCTGGGCGCCCGCCTGGACAAGCTCGTCGAGGACGTGACCGCGGCGATCACCTCGGCGCTGAGCGGCGCCAAGCCCGCCGATTCCGCCAAGTCCGAGCCCGCCAAGTCGCCCACCGACCCCGCCCAGACCCCACCGACCAGCGACAAGTAGCCCGGGTTCAGCTCTCCAGCTCCAGCACCGTGACACCGTCGCCGCCGTCGCTCGGCTCGGCCGGGCGGGCGCTGCGCACGCCGGGGAACTCGTGGAAGTGGGTGCGGATGGCCTGGCGGAGGATGCCGGTGCCGTGGCCGTGCAGCACGAAGACGGCGGACCGCGAGTCGCGCAGCGCGTCGTCGACGAACTTCTCGGTGCGGGCGATCGCGACTGGCAGCCGCTCGCCGCGCAGATCGATGGTGGCATCGGGCGTGCGCGGCGGCATGACCGGGGGCGGCTGGCTGACGTTTACCACCTTGGGGGCGGCGCTCGGCGCCGGCCGCGGCACCGTGACCCGGCCTTGGGCGTCGGGCAGCAGCAGCTCGGCCAGATCGGCATTGAGCCGCAGCGCGCCGACCTGCACGACCACCTTGTCGCGCACCGCGTCCGAGGCGATCGTGCCCACCGCGCCGAGCCGCGGCACATAGACCTTGGCCCCGATCACAAGCTCGTCGGCGGTGGGTGGCCGCCCGCTGGGTCCCAGACGGGGCGGCGCAGCGGCCGAGATCTCGTGCGAGAGCTGATCGAGCCGCCGCTGGGCGCGCTGGTACTCGGCCTGCGCCTCGGGATCGCCGTCCCGCCCGGACGGGTCGCCGGCCTGGGCGCGCAGCCGCTCGGCCTGCGCCCGCAGCGCCAGCTTGGTGTCCGCGAGCTCGCGCCGGGCGGCCTGCAGCGCCGCGATCGCCTCGTCGTGGGCCTTGCGCTGCGCCTCGCCGAGCCCCAGGCGCGCCTGGGCGAGGAGCCCGGTCGCCTGGTGCTCCTGCCGGCGGGCATGCTCGTGCAGCTCGCGCGCCCCGGCCTGCAGCTGCAGGGTGCGCTCGCGCGCGGCCGCCAGCGCCTGCATCAGCTGCTCGGCGCCGCTCTGCCCGGCCACCAGGAGCTCCTTGGCGCGGCCGATGATCGGGGTCGGCAGGCCCAGGCGCTCCGCCACCGGCAGCGCCGAGGACGCCCCGGGGATCCCCAGGTGCAGGCGGTAGGTCGGCTGTAGCCGCGTCAGGTCGTAGCCGACGCTGGCGTTGGCCAGGGGCGCGCCGCTCGCCCCCAGCGCCTTGAGGCGATCGTAGTGGGTGGTGATGAGCACCGTCGCCCGCGCCTGGCCCATCGCCTCCAGCAGGGCCTGGGCGAGCGCCGCTCCCTGCTCGGGATCGGTGCCGACGGCAATCTCGTCCAGCAGGATCAGCGTCCCGGGCGCGGCGCGCTGCAGGAAGTGGCGCAGGTTCAGCACGTGCGCCGAGAACGTCGACAGGTTGCGCTCCAGGCTCTGGTCGTCGCCGACATCGGTGAGGATGCAGCTGAAAAACGGCACCGTCGAGCCCTCCTGCACCGGCAGGTGCAGCCCGGCGCGCGCCATCAGCGCACACAGCCCGGTCAGCTTCAGCGCCACCGTCTTGCCGCCGGCGTTGGGCCCCGAGATGATGAGCGTCCCGCCGAGCGGCAGCACGATGTCGTTGGGCACGACCTCGGTGCCGGCGAGCATCATCAGCGGGTGGCGGGCGTTGCGCAGGTCGAGCCGCGGCGGCTCGCCCGCGGCGGCCGGCCCGATCTCCTGCAGAGTGACCGGGCTGGCGCGCAGCGCCGTCGACAACAGCGCCGCCGCGTCGAGCAGATCGAGGTAGGCGAGCTCGGCCAGGTTGACGACGATGCGCGGCACCGCCTGCTCGACGCGCTGCGACAGGTCGGCGAGGATTCGGCGCTCCTCCTCGGCGACCTCCAGCTGGGCGAGCTTGAGTTTGTTATTGAGCTCGATGATCTCCTCGGGCTCGACGAACACCGTGGCGCCCGAGGAGCTCGTACCGTGGACGATGCCGCGGATGCGGGTGCGGGCGTCGGCGCGCACCGGGACGACGTAGCGCTCTTCGCGCTGGGTGACGAAGCGATCCTGCAGGTGGGGCGCGATGTGCGCCTCGTTGAGCAGGCTGTCGGTGCGGCGGGTCAGCTCGCCGAGCAGCTGGTTGACGCGCTGGCGCAGCCCGCCGAGCGCCGGGGAAGCGCTGTCGCGCAGCGCCCCGTGCTCGTCGAATGCGTCGCTGATCGGTCCGGCGACCTCGGGCAGCTCGGCGATCCGCTCGGCGTGGGCAGCGAGCCGGGGGGCGCGTCCGATGCGGCTCGCCAGGTGGCGCCGCAGCCGCGCCCCGGCGTGCAGGGTGCTGGCGATCTCGACCAGCTCGGCGGGCAAGAGGACGCCGCCCTTCTCGGACCGCTGCAGCGACGGATGGATATCGCTGATGCCGCCAAACGACAGCGGCTCGCCGCTGTCCTGCAGCGCCCGCGCCTCGCTCACCGTCAGCTGACGCTGGCGGGCCTCGTCGATGGTGCCGAGCGGCGCCAGCGCCCGGCCCAGGGCCGCCCCGCGCACTGTGTGGCAGCGCGCCGCGAGCTGCTCGGTAAGCGCCTCCCAGCCGAGGTCGAGGCGGGTCTTGTGGGATAAGGACCGCTCGTCGCGGTCGGGGAACTGAGGGGGGGTCATCTCGGTCATGGGAGCTTTGCAGACGGGCCAGGGTGGGTCAGGTAAACCAGGTGAACCAGATCGACCAGGTTAAATCGGTAAGCGGCCTGAAGGCGGCTGGATCAAGGATGGCTGATCTTGGGGCGCAGTCAAAAGCCCGCGCGGTCACCGCGCCACAGGCGCCTAAGGGGTGAGGTCCATGGGCGAGCGCGGCTCGACGCTGTAGGTGCTGCGGAAGGCGCTCACCACGCCCACCACCGAGCGCAGCGGGCCGCCGGCGGTGAAGCCCGGCTGGCCGTTGGCCTTGTTGTTGTCGAGCAGGAAGTCGCCGATCTGCGCACACAGCGGCTGGGGGTCGGCGCAGGTCTCGGTCGGCTCGTCGGTGACGTAGAAAGCGTCGGCGCCCATCGGGGTCACCAGGCGGCGCATCGTGACGTCCTGCACGCGCACCAGCAGGTTGGCCAGCCGCCCGGCCGGTGAGGTCTGGCCGCCCTGCAGATCGCGGGTCTTCACCTCGAGCGGTACCACCGGGGCGCTGCCGGTGATCCGCAGGTCGGTGATGCTCGCCAGCTCGTCCTGCCCGCTGAACACCGCCAGGCTGCCGGCGACCGCGACGACATCGCCGACCTTGATCGGCACCTTGGTGTCGGTCGTCACTGGGGGCGCGGCGCCGCCGGTGAACACCAGGATGCCGGCGTAGTCCTGCGCCCCTTGGCGATCGCGGGCGTGAAAGCCATAGCTTGCCAGGCTGCGCAGCCCGACGACCAGCAGGTCCTTGACGACCACCTTGGTGCCCAGGCGCGGGCGGCTGGCCAGCGCCGGATCGCGCAGCTCGCGCACCGAGTACGGGCAGCCGCCGCCGCCCGGGTTGGCCGCCTGCGGGCAGGCGTCGCAGAGGTCGCCCTGGCCATCCAGATCGCTGTCGCCCTGATCGCTGTTGGCGAGGTACTTGCAGTTGTCGGTGGCATTCTTGATGCCGTCGCCATCGAGGTCCTCGGGGTCGGGCGGCGGGCAGGCCGCGGTGCCGCGCTGCAGCGGGCAGGCATCGCAGGCATCGCCCTGGCCGTCCCCGTCGCTGTCGGCCTGGGCCTGGCCATCGAGCGGCCGCGGCGGGTTGAACACCAGCGGACAGCTGTCGCGGCCGTCCGGGACGCCGTCGCCGTCCTGGTCGTCGGCGGCGCGCACGCCGGTGAACTCGCCCTCGCGGGACGGCACGCAGGTCGGCTCGCCGGGCGGCGTGCCGCAGGCGAAAAGCTGGTAGATCGGGGACCCGGCCTTGGTCTTCAGCGCCTCGAGGTTCATCCCGGTCTCGCGCTCGACGCACACGTTCTTGGCGACGCCGCACACGTCCAGCGCCTCGCACTGCTCGGCCGGCCCCGCCCCAAGGGCGGTCATCACCGCCGCGTCCCCCGAGAGCGGCTGGC
>DAOMZC010000110.1:0-11826 GCA_035437965.1 Pseudomonadota bacterium | reverse complement strand
AGCTCGTCGGACCGCTGGCGCAGGACCAGCTCACCCCAGGCGGCGCGCGGGGTCAGGCAGTCTCCAGCGAGGACCGGCGTCGGCGCGCCGGCCTCGGGCGTCCCTTCGGCGGTCGCGGGGCCGGGCGGATCGAGCATGATGACGACGCAGCGCAGGCCCCGCGGCGCCTCATAGTCCAGCACCGCCTTGAGGGCCTCCTCATCGGCGCCCGCACCCTTGCGGCTGGCCCGCGCCATCGCCTGCACGACCGAGTGGATGAGCGCCTCGCCCTGGCCCTGCACCACCGTGCGCAGCGCCCCCCGCACCACCCGGTAGCCCGACAGCGAGGTCGCGCTGAGCGTCAGACCCAGGGCGATGAGCAGGCACACCGCCGCCCAGCGGACCAGTCGTAAAAAGCTCGGACGATCGCCTAGTTTGGTCATCGGGCTCCCCGCGAGTCTCTCATATACAAGCCGCATGCCACCATCGACCGCGTGCGCGGCGCCGCCCGGGGCCCGCGGTGGCGTGCAGAATCCGCCGCGCACTTCCTCGCTCCGGCTGCGGGATTCGCAGCTCGCCCGTGCGGATTCTGCACTCGCTGCAGACGCGGGACCACCACGGGTCACCGCGGACGCCGCCAACAGACAAGAATCATCGTCGCTGACTATCCACGACGGCAGAGAGCCGCGGACTTGCCGCGCCGCCGCTTCAGCGCAGGCATACAACTTGCTCCGGTTCAACTGCAGCCACATGCGGAGCCTTTCTTCTCCATAAAGAGACCGGGTTTCCGGCTGAGCTGCGAGATTCCATTCATGCAGACACGTCCTCAACTTCGGATCGGGCAAGCAGCAGCGCTCCTTACGGGCGCCCTGCTAGCGCTGCCCGCTGCGGCGCAGGAGCCGAGCGGAATCGCCGCCGAGTCCTACGCCCGAGCGCTGCAGCGGGCCAAGACCGCGCAGAGCCCCGGGGATGTGGACGCGGCGGTGCGGGCGCTGGCGGCGCTCCTGCCGAGCTACCTGCAGGACGTGGAGCTGCCGCTCACGCTCGGCGAGCTGACGTTCCGCTCCGGGCGCCTGCAGGACGCTTTATACAGCTATCAGCTGGCGCTGAATAACAGCGCCCCCGGCGGTGAGGCCGAGCTCGGGCTGGCGTGGACGCTGGTCAAGCTCGGGCGCTGCCTGGAGGCGCGGGTTCACTTTCAGACCGTCCTTACGACTACTCCGACCGCGAGTACGGCCGCCGAAGGGCTGCGCCAGTGCAGCGCGCCGGCGCCGACTCCGTCGCCGACCCGGCCCGAGCCAGCGCCCCGGCTGTGGCTGCAGCCGCTGGTCGCGCAGAGCTTCTATTTCTACCAGAATCATCCCACGGTCAGCTACGTGCTGGCTCCCACGGTCCGGCTAGAGGCGCTGCTGCGCGGTCACTACTATGGCGCGGCTACATACAGATATTCCTATTTCGCCACCCGCCAGACCGCCGCCTGGAGTCAGCACGACCTGTACCTCGACGCCGGCTACAGCGCCCGGGCCGCCGGGTTCACCCTCCACTACGCGCTGCTTGCGGACGGCAGCGGCTACTCCGGAACCACTCATCACGTCGGGGTGACGGGGCGCTACAGCCGCGGCTTCGACGCCCTGCTCAACCTCTCGGCCAGCTTCTTTGCCGACACGCCGGTCCTGCGCGGGGAGCTCTCGTGGGTGCTGCCGATTGCTGGCGGCTTCAGCGCCCGTCCGGCGGCGGCGGTGCAGTGGAATAGGAGCGAGACGTTCAAGACGCTCGCGCTGACGCTGGCTTATTCCCACCGCAGCTTCTCGCTGTGGCTGGGCGGCAAGTACGGTGACGAGCAGCGCGCCGCCTACCTCAATGTCGGCTACGTCTACAACAGCCCGGCGCGCATTCCCTATGGGGCGTGGGCGGGAGCGGCGGTTCGCCCGGGTCGCAAGTTCACGCTGACGCTCAACTACTCGTATGACCGGCTTTTGCGCAGGGACACGATCCCGCCGCAAGACAGTCCGGTGCATGCTCTGACCCTCGGCCTCGCCAGGGAATTTTAGGAGTCCACGGCCATGACTTATGACAAAAGCCGACTCAAGGAGCTCGCGATCAGCGAGAACGGGTTCATCTTCGACCCGATGTCCGGCTCGACCTTCACCGTCAACGCGGCGGGGGCCTGCATCATCGGCTGCCTGCGCGAGGGGCGCCCGCGGGCCGAGATCATAGACCGCCTGCGGACCACGTTCATCGTCGAGCACTCCGACCTCGACAGCGACCTCGGGGAGTTCATCCGGCTGCTCGTGCAGCAGGGCATCCTCTCCCCCGACTTCACGCTGGAGCAGCTCCCGGCGCCGCCGAAACAGGAGTCGTGATGAACCGCAAGCCGCTGTGCATTGGCGTCACCGGCCTCAATGCCACCGACAACCCGGCGCCCGGAGTGGGCGTGATTCGCGCGCTGCGCGCCTCGGCGCAGCCGGGCGAGCGCTTCGTCGGCCTGGCCTACGACGCGCTGGACCCGGGAATCTACGCGCCCGAGCTCGTCCCGGATGTCTTCCTTCTGCCCTATCCTTCGCAGGGTCTGCAGCCGTTCCTGCACCGCCTGGCGTCCATTCAGGAGCGGTTCGGAATCGACGTCATCATTCCGACGCTGGACGCCGAGCTGCCGTCGTTCATCGACGCCCAGGACGAGCTGCGCGATCTCGGGATCGCGACGTTCCTTCCTACTCGCGACCAGCTCGATCTGCGCAGCAAGGGCAACCTCGCCGAGCTCGGGCGGCGCGCCGACATCGCCGTCCCGCCCACCGCGGTGGTCACCAGCCCCGCCGAGCTGACGATGATTCAAAAGCGGGCTCCGTATCCGCTGTTCGTCAAGGGTCTGTACTACGGCGCCACCCTGGCGTACGGCCCGGACGAGGCAGTGGCCGCGTTCCACAAGATCGTCGCCCAGTGGGGCCTGCCGGTCATCGTCCAGACCCAGATCCCCGGCGAGGAATTCAACGTCGTCGCCCTGGGCGATGGGCAGGGGAACCTGTGCGGCTGCGTGGCGATGAAGAAGATGCTGATCACCGACAAGGGCAAGGGGTGGGCCGGCGTCACCGTCCGCGATCCGGCGCTGGTCGCGCTGACCCGCGCCTTCATGCGCACCACGCGCTGGCGCGGTCCGTGCGAGATCGAGCTCATACGCAGCCCGCGCGGCGGCTACTACTTGATCGAGATCAACCCGCGCTTCCCGGCCTGGGTATACCTCAGCGCGGCGGCCGGGGTGAACCTGGCGCGGGCGACGGTGGAGCTGGCCCTGGGTCGACCGGTGACGCCGCTTGGCGACTACGACGCCGGCAAGATGTTCGTCCGCATCTCGATCGACCAGCCGGCCAGCATCGAAGACTTTCAACGCGTAGTGACTACGGGTGAGCTTGTGCGCTCCCAGGTAGAGGGATGACCATGTCAAAGCCGCTTTATGAACGTCCGAGCTTAGTCCGCCACCAGATGGGAATGATGAACAAGTTCGGCCGCGTCCAGGGCACCAAGCCGCTGACTCACATCGACGGGGTGGCGGTCGCGGATCTGGTCGCGCAGCACGGCTCACCGCTGTTCGTCTTTTCCCAGAGCACCCTGATCAAGCGCTACCGCGAGCTGTACCAGGCCTTCGCGCGCCGCTACGCCAAGGTCCGCATCGCCTGGTCGTACAAGACAAACTATCTGGAAGCAATCTGCCGGACGTTCCACCGCGAAGGGGCGTGGGCCGAGGTGGTCTCGCACTTCGAGTTCGACAAGGCGGTGCTGACCGGCGTGGCGCCCGATCACATCCACTTCAACGGACCCAACAAACCCGATGAGGCAATCGAGGCGGCGCTGCGCGGCCGGGCGATGCTCCACATCGACAACTTCGACGAGCTGGCGCGCATCGAGCGCATCGCCGAGCGGCTCAACGTCCGGCCGCGCGTCGCCCTGCGCGTCAACCTGGCGGTCGAAGGACTGCAGTCGTGGAGCCGCTTCGGCCTGAACCTGGAGTCGGGACAAGCGCGCGAGGCGGCGGTGCGGCTGCTCTCCGGCGGGAAGGCGGAGCTCGTCGGGCTGCACTGCCACATCGGTACGTACATCCTGGAGCCGGCCGCCTACGGAATCGCCGCGACGAAGCTCGTGCAGTTCGCCAATCAGCTGCGCGCCGATCTGGGAGTCCGCCTGTCGTTCATCGACGTCGGCGGCGGCTTCGCCTCGCGCAACACCCTGGCGGCGCAGTACCTGCCCGGGGATCAGGCGGCCCCCTCGTTCGAGCGCTACGCCGAGGCGATCTGCGATGCCCTGGCGGGCCTTGACTGCCCCCCGCAGGAGCTGCCGACCCTGGTGCTGGAGACCGGGCGGGCGCTCGTCGATGACGCCGGCTACCTCATCTCTTCGGTCGCCGCGACCAAGCGCCTGCCCGATGGCCGCCGCGGCCTGGTCCTGGACGCCGGGGTGAACCTCCTTTTTACCGCGTTCTGGTACAAGCACGATGTCCTGCCCGCCCAGGAATTCAGCGGCACGCTGGAGCCGACAGTGATGTACGGACCTTTATGTATGAACATCGACGTACTGCGCGACACGGTGCAGTTCCCGCCGCTGTCGGTCGGTGAGCGGGTGGTCTTCCGCAACGTCGGAGCGTACAACGTGACGCAGTGGATGCAGTTCATCACCCTGCGCCCGGCGGTCGTGCTCATCGGTCAGGACGGCCGCGTCGCGCCGATCCGCCGCGCCGAGAAGGTCGAGGACCTGCGGTCCTTCGAGCAAGTGCCGGAATGGCTGCGCTAGCGCGCCATAACCTAGCGGAGAGCCGCCCGATCCAGGCCGGGCGGGCGATCCTGCGGACCTATGCCGCGGTGCTGTTCTCGCGCGCGCCGCTGGTCGGGGTCCTGCTCCTTTTGGCGACGATGACGGCGCCGCGGGCGCTCGGCGGCGGGCTCCTCGCGGTGGGGGTCGCGCTGCTGGCGGCGCGGCTGCTCGAGCTCGATCATGAAGCGGTGCACGATGGGACTTACGGGGCGAGCGCGCTGCTCCTGGGTCTGGGTATCGGGCAGACGCTGGGGCTGTCGGTCGCCACGCTGGCGATGGTTCTGATCCTGGCGCCGCTGTGTGTGATCGTGACCGGAGCGCTGCGGTCTTTTTTGGGCGGCGCCAACCTGCCGCTCCTGTCAATTCCTTTTCTGATGATGTTCTACCTGATGCTCGGTCTGCTGCCGTTCGCCGGGCTCACCTACACACCGCCGCCGAGCGACACGCTGACGATCCTGCCGGAGGCGCTGCTTGCCGTCCTGCGCAGCATCGGGGCGATCTTTTTTCTGCCGCGCGCCGACGCCGGAGCGCTGCTGCTGCTGGCGCTGGTGGTGCACAGCCGCATCGCCGCGCTCTTGGCGGTGCTGGCCGCCGCCACCGTCTTTGGTCTGAAGCTGGCGCTGCCGGCGCTGGCCGACTCTGGACAGCTCGGGGTGCTGACCCTCAACGCGGTGTTCACCGCGATTGCCCTGGGCGGCGTGTGGTTCGTGCCGTCGCCCGCTTCGCTGCTGTGGGCGCTGCTCGGAGTCCTTCTGTGCTCCCTCCTTACCCTGGGCAGCGCCGAGCCGATGTACCGGCTGGGGCTTCCCATCCTCATCGTTCCGTTTAACATCACGGTGCTGCTGATGCTCCTGTGCTGCCGCCAGCGGGCCTGGGATCGCAGCCCCAAGTCGGTGGACTTTTCCCCCGGCACTCCCGAGGAGAACCTGGCCTACTTCCGCACGCGGCTCTTGCGCTTCCGCTGGCTGTATCCGACCCGCTTTCGCATGCCGGTGCGCGGCACCTGGATCTGCACCCAGGGAGTGGACGGTGCGCTCAGCCACAAGGGCCGCTGGCGCCACGCGTTCGACTTCGAGGTGCGGGGGCCCGACGGCAAGCTGCACGAAGGGGAGGGCACCTCGCCCAAGGACTACTACTGCTACCGGCTGCCGGTCCTGGCGGCGGCGGCGGGAGTGGTGGCCAAGGTGGAAAGCGCGGTGCCGGACAACGACTGCGGCAGGATCAACCTGGAGCAGAACTGGGGCAACTACGTAGTGCTGCACCACTCGACGGGTCTGTACTCGCTGGTCGCGCACCTGCAGCGCGGCTCGGTCAAGGTCGTGGTCGGTCAGGCGGTGCGCCAGGGCGAGCTGCTCGGGCTGTGCGGAAACTCGGGGCGCTCGCCGCGGCCGCACGTGCACTTCCAGCTGCAGAGCGGCAACCGCCCCGGCGATCCGACCCTGCCGTGCCGCTTCACCGACGCGGTCAGCGTGGAAAAGACCGAGCGGGTGGTGGCGGACCTGTGCCCCGTCGAAAAGGAGCTGGTGCGGAACCTGGAGCACGATGAAGAGCGGAATGCGTTTTTCGCGTTCCCCTATCGCTCGGTCTGGCGCTTCCGGATTAACAAGCAGATCGAGCAGATCGAGAGCGACATCGATGTGAACGGCCAGCCGCTCCTGCGCCCCACCGATCACTCGGCGCGGCTCTACTACAGCCTGGCGGACGGCTTCTTCACCACCTACGACAGCGCCGGTGCGACGACGCCGGGTCTGCAGATCCTGCGGGCGGCGCTGTCGCGGATTCCGCTTGATGCGAGCGACTCGCTCAAGTGGACCGACTACCTGCCGGCGCGTCCGTTTCGCAGCTGGCTCGGCCGGGTCCTGACCGACATCGTGTCGCCGTTTCTGCACCGCGATGGCATCGAGATGGAGTATCAGATGCAGCGGTCCGGCACCGCGCTGGTGGTGACCGGCGAGTCACGGAGCCGCGACCCGAAAGGTCGGCCGCTCTTACGCACCCGGGCAGAGCTGGCGCTGGGCCGCGGACCGCTGCGCGCCGCGATCACGCTGCGCGGCCAGACCTGGACCCTGGAGAGAGAGTCTGATTTGTCAGCGACCTCCGACGGAGGCGGGCCCGAAGCGGCGGCCCGGCCGGATGCGGTCGCGGCGTGAACCCAACCTGAACCGGGCCGAGACTTGGTCCTTATGTTAAGGAGGTGCCATGAAGAGGCGACAAACGCTTCTATTGTCCGTGATGCTCTGCGCTCTGTGGACGGGGAGGGCGTCCGCCGACGCTCCTGCCGTCCCTGCGCCCCCCGCTCCTAACGACCAGCCGCTGGTGCAGTCCTACGATCTGGAGGCGGCGGGCAAGCTCAAAGAGGCGCTGGTGGCGCTCGATCAGACGCCGGCGCCGCGCAAGGAGTCCTACCTCGGGTGGGCCCGGCGGGGCTGGCTGCAGTACCGGCTGGGGCAGCACGCCGAGTCGGTGGAGTCCTACCGCAAGGCAATCGCGCTGGCGCCGCAGGCGGTCGAGCCGCGGCTCGGCATCATGCTGCCGCAGCTGGCGCTGCACCGCTGGACCGACGCCGAGATGATCGCCAAAGAAGTGCTGAAGGTCGACCCGGCGAGCTACCTTGGGACCCTGCGGCTCGCGTTCGTCTACTATAACCAGCACCGCTACGCCGAGTCGGCGGTCCTGTACAAGCGGCTTCGCGATCTGTATCCGAGCGACACCGACGTCCGCTCGGGGCTGGCCTGGGGCCTGCTGAAATCCGGCAAGGCGCAGGAAGCGGCGCGCGAGTTTCAGGAGCTTCTGCTGATTAGCCCGCGGCTGGCGAGCGCGCGCGAAGGGCTGCAGCTGGCCGGCGGCCACTAAGGCCCGCAAGGTGCCCATACAGTACCGGTACCGCTATGGTCAACGGCTGACTTGATAAAGACTGCTGTGCTAAAGTGAGGACTCCTTGAGTGTAGGCTTGCCCGATGGGGGGCGGGGGGGTCCCGGCGATGAGCATGGCACAGTTTTTTGCTCTTCTCCTGTGCGCTTTCTGTATGGTCGCGCTGCTGCTTGGGCTGATTCGTCCGACTTGGGTGCTGCCCTCGCGCCGCGCCACCCGGGTGCAGGTGTTCCTGCTCTACAGCGCCGCCGGCGCGCTGGTGCTGCTGCTCGCCGGCGGGACGCCGCAGCGCTCGGCCCACGCCCAGATCAGCAACCCACCAGCCGATTCACCAGCCGATTCACCAGCCAATTCACCAGCCGATTCACCATCCCCTTTGGCGCCGGGGTCGCCCACCGAGGCGATGCCGCCCGCGAGCGGTGCCCGGCCGCTCACCACGACCAGCGTTGGTAGCAGCGGCCACGAGGCGGGCCTTGGGGAGCAGGAGCCGGCGCCCGAGTCCCTGCGCGACCTGGCGAGCCGGATGTTGCTCGACCTGGGGCTCGGCTCTGGTCGTCGGCTGCGGCTCGGCCGGCTGACGCTGGCCTACGAAGACTCGATTAGCGAAGAGCAGGCGGCGGCGCTCGGCGACTTCCTGCGCCGCGTCGATGTCGGCTCTGGCCTCGGGGGCGCCGGGGCTGGCGCGGACCACGGCCACGTCCAGATCTACCTGCGAAGGAGCAGCGCCGCGACCGGCTACGAGCTGCGCATCGCGACGCCGTTTTCCCACCGCAGCGAGCTCGATGGCGAGACCAAAGCCGCCTACCAGCTGATCGGGCTCATCGCCTCGGGGCTCGCTTTCGACGGCGCTCCGGTGTTCGTCCACATCTGTACTCCGCTCCTGCGGCCGCTGCTCGTCTTGCGCCCGCAGCTCGGCTAGCCGTCGGCTCTGCAGCGCGGGCTCGTCGCGCAAGCGGTGTAGTGACTTCGCCGCCAATTCGCGATAGCGTGAGTGCATGCAAATCTACACAAGCTGCCTGCTCCTGGCAGCGGCGGGGGGCCTGGCGACAGCGAGCACCGGCTGTGACAATAGCGCACCCCTACCGAGTCAATACCTTAGCTTCAAGTATGTGGTCACCCCGCCCGGCACCGGCCGCGCCAGCGACCCCATCATCCTGCCGATCGCCGAGGGCAGCAGCACCTGCGATCGCGCCGGCAAGCGGATCGTCGTCACGGGGCTGAGCGGCGCCGCGAGCGCCTCGCTGCTGCTCGTAAACACCGCCAACGTGCCGTTCCAGACCTCGCTCAACCTCGACTACCACACGGCCGGCACCGCGCAGCTCGATATGGTGCTGCCGACGAGCTTCGACAAGAACGGGGCGGGCGTCGACCCGGTCATGCTGTCGACCTTCAGCCAGTCGCAGGGCCTGAACTGCAGCTTCAACATCCCCGAGCCGGACTTCTTCGCGCGCCTCAACGGCACCTTCTCGTGCGCGAGCACCCAGTCCGCGCTCGGCCGCCGCCTCGAGCTGACCGAGGGCGTGCTGGTCGCAGTCCCCTGCGGCGCGGGCCAGTAGGTCAGGGGTCGGTGGCGGCCGGACAAGAAAAATCCGCGGCCCATCGCAAGGGCTGCCAAAAGCCGCAGCGGCGACGGCGGATGCTGGCGAGACTACACCGCTGCCCTAAACTCGAGCTAAAACGCACTCAGGTGAGGTACGAAAATGGCGTTCCTGGATAAACCCTTCGGCTTTGCAGGCGAGCGCAAGGCGATCGCGCTGACCTGCCTGGCCTTCTATGCGGCGATCTTCGGTCTCTTGTCGCTCCTTCTGAGCAACGCGCCCCCCGACCAGCCCGAGGTGCGGGCCTGGTGGGCGTGCTTCGCGGCGCTCGGGGCCACCTACGGCCTGTCGTTCTTCGCGCTCGGCGCCGACTGGTTCTGGGCCCGCTGGTTCGCCATCGGCCTCGGTTACTCGGGGGTGACGGTGGCCGGCTGGAGCCTGTTTACGATGCGCACCCTCGACCCGGTGATGATGTTCTACGGGCTCACCCACGGGGCGATCGCGCTGTTCCTGCAGGGCCAGAAGCTCGTCGAGCAGTTCGACGCCAAGCCGGGCTGGCGCGAGCGACTGCGCCTGGACGACAACGGCGTCGCCAAGGTCCGCCATACGATCACCCGCGCCGCGGCGAGCCTGCCGACCCTCATCCTGATGGCGCTGGCCCCCAAGGAGGGCCGCGGTGAGCTCCTGGCGCTGTGCGCCGTGGGTCTTGTCGGCGTGCTGTGGCTGCGCACCTGGGGCGTGCTGCTGCTGCTCGGCGTGGGCCTGGCGCTGCCGGCGCTGAGCCTGCACAGCCATGCGCCGCTCGCGGCCGGTCAGCCGACGCTGCTCGCCTGGCCGCTCGTCCACCAGCTGGGCCTGCTCAGCGCCGCCTTCCTGTGCTCGGCGACGGTGCCGTTCATCGGGCCGATCGTGCAGTTCGTGAGCGGCAAGAGCGGTCGCGCCGGGTGAGCTGCGCCCAAGTGCGCGTGGCCGGCGCGCACCTCCACCTCGATTTCGTCGATCCTCCGGGGCCTCCGGGGCCTCCGGGGCCTCCGGGGCCTCCGGGGCCTCCGGGGCCCCCGGGGCCAAGTGAGCGCCCGCCGCTGGTCATGCTGCATGGCGGGCCGGGCGCCGACTCCCGCTACCTGCGACCGCAGCTCGATCATCTGGCAGCGCTCGGCGCCGGGCGGCGGCTGGTCTATTACGATCAGCGCGGCGCCGAGCGATCGCCGCTCGACGACGGGATCGCCGCCGGCGGCTACCCGGTGCACGTGGAGGATCTGGACGCGGTGCGCAGCTTCCTTGGGGCGCCCAAGCTGTCGCTGTGCGGCTACTCATGGGGGGGCCTCTTGGCGCTGCTGTACGCCACGCGCTTCCCCGAGCGGGTCGCGCGCCTTGTGCTCATCGCGCCGGCGCCGGCGCACCACGCCTATCGCGCCCAGCTGGCCCAGAACATGGCGGCTTCCCCGGCGCGGCCCGCGGTCGTGGCGCTGCGCCAGGAGCTGCTCGGCGACCCGACCGGGGTAGACGCGGCGACCCTGCGGCAGCGCCGGTTTGCCCTGGCCGTAGCCGGCTACTTCGTCGATCCCCGGCGGGCGCTGGAGCTGACCCCGTTCCGCGTCCAGCAGCGCCTGGAGGAGGCGATCTGGCGCAGCCTCGCTGATTATGATCTGCGACCACAGCTGCCCAAGCTCCGCGGCGTGCCGGCGCTCATCGTCCATGGGGTCCAGGATGTGATCCCGCTCGCCAGCGCCGAAGAAACCGCCGCCCTCATGGGGGCGCGGCTGGTCCGCCTGGACGGCTGCGGGCACGTCCCCTACATCGAGGCCGCCCAGCCGCTGTTCGCCGCGGTCGACGAGTTCCTCGCCGCGACCGGCGGCTAGCTCGGCTCGGCTGGGGTCGAGCCAGCTCGATCTGCGACGCGCCGGCAGCTCCATTGGCGCAGCGGGAAACCCGGGGCTAAGCTCTCGGATCAGCATGTCGACGAGCGCACCAGGGAACGTGAGCAAGCGCTATCGACTGCTCGAGCTCCTGGGCCAAGGCGGCATGGGGCGCGTATATGCGGCGCTCGATCGACTGACCGGTCGCCAGGTCGCGCTCAAGCAGGTCGCGCTGCCGGCGCCAGCTCCGCCGGTGACGTCGACCGGCGGCCTGGCCAGTCCGCTGGCCGACACGGTAGCGACGCTGCGCTCGCCCAAGAGCCTGCGCCGGGCCGGGTCGCAGCCGACGCGGCTCGCCGGTCACGAGCTGCGGCTGCGGCTGGCCCATGAGTTCCGCACGCTCGCCTCGATGCGCCACCCGCACATCGTCAGCGTGCTGGACTACGGCTTCGACGAACAGGGGCGACCTTTCTACACGATGGAGCTCCTCCGCGGGGCGGCGCCGCTGCTCCAGCGGGTCGGGGAGTGGCAGCTCGATACCCAGGTCGAGCTGGTGGCGCAGCTGCTGCGCGCCCTGTGCTACCTGCACCGCCGCGGCGTGCTGCACCGCGACCTGAAGCCGGCCAACCTGCTGGTCCTTCTGCGGCCGCAAGGTCCGACGCTGAAGGTCCTTGATTTCGGGCTCGCCCTGGCGCGCGAGCAGGCCGGCCTGGCCCTGGGCGAGATCTCGGGCACGCTCGGCTATCTCGCCCCCGAGGTGCTGCTGGGAGACCCGCCG
>DAOMZC010000109.1:0-11900 GCA_035437965.1 Pseudomonadota bacterium | reverse complement strand
TGTCCTGGGCCGCGCGTCCGGCGCAGGCCGAGCTGCGCGTGGGCCTTATTGCCTACGACGAGGCCGGCAACGCCAGCCAGCCGACCGAGCGGGTGATTCCCCTGGGAGCCGCGGGCAAACCGTAACACGGCCCGCCAGGTACCTGCCGCCACTCGATTGCCCGCAAGTACCTTTTCGCCACGCGCTTCCTGCCGGCGCGGCGGTCGCGCTCAGCTTTCGTCTATGCACAGCTCCAGTCGATTGACGACCAGGGCGCCCGAGCTGGGGCCTGCCTTGATGCGAATCAGGATGCGGTTATCGTCGGCGAGAATGGCCGACGTCGCGTCACCGGAGTACCAGCGGTAGGGAGCCACATTGCTGACGTAATTGGTGGCAGTGGTGCCGTAATCGGTGAAGGTCATCCAGTTGAAGCTGCCGCTCGACCCGGTCGAGTAGGAGCGGCCGAACACGGACAGGTTCACACTGTTTACGCGATGGACACCGGCCGTGCTGAGCTCGACGTCGATGAAGCTGCTCCCATCCAGCTGCAGCCCGCCGCTGCCGAGGAAGGGGTCGACGAACTGCGGCGTATAGCCGATGCTGTAGCCATAGGCGCCGACCTTCCAGCGGGTCTTGTCGGGCAGACCGTGGACTTCGTAGCTGACCGTGGCGCGACCACCGCCGTCCGTCCAGCGCACCCGGAACGCCGTCGCACCCCGGGCGCCTGACGAGCAGGGGCCGCCGGTGATCGAGCCGGTGGCCATATCGGGCGGGGTTGCCAGGTCCGGCGGGGTTGCCAGGTCCGGCGGAGCTGCCAGGTCCGGCCGTGCTCCGAGATCAGGCGGCGCCGCAGAGTCGGCAAGCTGCAGATCCACCGCACCATCCGAGCCGCCTGCCACAAGGTCCGGCAGCTGTGCATCCTCGGACGCGCCCTGGGCGTCGCGTACCGAGGCATCGGCGCGCCCACCGGTGTAGCCGCCGCGCGAGCACCCCGCCCCCGCGATGACTGGCAGCGCCAGCGCCGCAGCAAACAGCGCGCGCGCGCCCCCTAAGCCGCGCCCGTCGGTTCGACTCATTTGTCTACAGGAGCAAATCGTCACCACGGCATCACCATGGAGTCTTTTACGATCTTTACTGT
This sequence comes from Pseudomonadota bacterium, assembly GCA_035437965.1. Lineage (GTDB taxonomy): Bacteria > Myxococcota_A > Polyangia > Palsa-1104 > JAEUJZ01 > CALFML01. Next base: position 10,783 of record DAOMZC010000109.1, on the reverse strand, counting down.
TTTTGCACTACTTAATTTGCTCGCGGCGCGGCCTGCGCGCCCATAACTTTTCTTGCCGCGCGCCGTCCGCAGAGCGTAATACTGTTTCATGAGCCACCGCGTTCCTGGCCCCCCTCCCATGCCCGTCATCGGCGCGCTCGGCAACCTCGTTCACTTTCGCAATGACGCGATCGGGTACTCGCAGAAAGTATTCCGAAACTACGGACCGCTCGCTGCGCTCGTCGATGGGCCGGCGCGGCTTCTCACGCCACGCGGTACGGGCGTGGTGCTGGCCACCGGTCCGGAGCTCAACCGGCAGGTGCTGACGCAGCACGATCGCTTCCATGCCTACGCGCTGTCCGGTCGGTTCTTTCCCGAAGACGCCGAGCGGCCGCGCCTCCGCCCGCTCAAGCGGATGATGACGGGCCTGTTCCACGTCAACGGCGACGAGCACCGGCGCCACCGCCGCCTGCTCATGCCGGCCTTCCACAAGGCCCGCCTGGAAGCCTACCGGGACGACATGGTGGGACTTGTGACTGAGATGCTGGACCGCTGGCGTCCCGGGCAGCCGTGCGATCTGTCTGCGGAGATGACCCGGCTCACCTTGCGCGTCGCGACCAAGACCCTGTTCGGCGCCGATGTCGGCGAGTCCGGAGTGCAGATCGCCCACTGGATGCAAGACTGGCTCGTCACCATGTTCTCGCTCGCCACACTCCTGCCGTGGGACCTGCCGGGGCTACCGTACCGGCGCTGGCTCGATCGGAGCCATCAGATCGACGCCGCGATGTCCGAGCTCGTGCGCCGCAAGCGGGCCCAGGGCGAAGGCGGTGCCGACATGCTGTCGATGCTGCTGGCGGCGCGCGACGAAGACGGGTCGCAGCTTACCGACGATGAGATCATCGGCCACGCCGGGGTCATCTTCGCCGCCGGGCACGAGACGAGCGCCAACGCGCTGACCTGGACCCTGCTCCTCATCTCTCAGCACCCCGAGATCGCGAGCAACCTGCTTGAGGAGCTCACCGCCGAGCTGCACGGCGACGCGCCGACGGTCGAGCAGCTCGCCCGCCTGCCCCTTTTGGAAGCGGTGGTCAAAGAGAGCCTGCGCATCCTGCCGCCCGTCCCGCTGCACCCGCGCTTCATCACCGAGCCGGCCGAGCTCGGAGGCTACGACCTGCCGGCCTACACCGAGATCTTCCTGAGCATCTTCAACCTGCACCACGACCCCGCATTGTTCCCCGACCCGCAGTCCTTTCTGCCCGCGCGGTGGGCGAGCATCAAGCCGAGCACGTTCGAGTACAACCCGTTCAGCGCCGGCCCGCGGATGTGCATCGGCGCCGCGTTTGCGATGATGGAGATCAAGATCGCCCTGGCGATGATCCTGCAGCGCTTCCGCATCGCGCCGGTTCCGCGGCGGCCGGTCAACCGGCGGGTAGCGATTACCATGGCCCCGACCCCGACCTTCATGGCCACGGTCCACCGGCAAGACGGCAACTGGCGGGCCAGCGCCGGCGGCATCAGCGGCAACGTGCGCGAGCTGGTGAGCCTGCCGGCGTAGCTGCGCGGCCGTGCGCTTTTGCCTTGTCCTCACATGGCGTACGGCCAGCTTTCGATCTGGCTGACGTCCCACAGCGCGCCGATTTCTCTCAATTGGGCAAGGCCCTCTTTACGCAGGCGCGCTCCGATTTCGCCGCCCTGCAGCCGGCCCAGCCAGCACCTGGCCAGCGCGGCGTCATGACCCATCCCAAAGCGCTCGGCCAGTGCCTGGCACTGCGCAAATAGGAACCGGGCGAGTCGCGGATGACCAGCCAGCCAGGCGGCGCGGCCTTCGACCAGAAGGAGCGATACGCGGAACAGCGGAATGCCCAGCGCCAGCTTCTGCAGGACCTTGCGCGAGCGGCGAACCAGGGAAGCGGCCCGCGCGCGCTCCCCCGCGTTCCCGGCCTGGGCCCGCAGCGTGAGAGCAGCGTTCAGCATCGCCGGAGCCGCTTCGAACGGGCCGGAATTCGTCGCCCCGGCTTCTTCAAAGAACGGCAGCGCTTCTTCGAGCTGACCCGGCACCGCGGCGGCATCACCAAGGCGCAACGTACACATCGGCCGCAGCCCGCAGGCAAAGTATGACGCTCCCGGCTGCGCCATCGCCATGGAAGCAGCGATAGCCTCGGCGGCGAGCGCCAGCTTCCCCTGGCGCAGATAAACGCCGCCGAGGATTCCCAGCGCATGACACTCGCGCAATCGGTTGAGCTGCGTGCGCGCTTCGGCCAGACAACGCTCGCATTCAAGGATCGCGGCTTGATACTCGCCCACGCACGCGAGCGCCACTGCCAGGGAGATCGACAGGAATATCTGGGTCGCCGGATCGCCCAGACGCTCGGCGAGGGACTGCGCCTCTCGCCAGGCCTTTACTGCCCTTTTGTGCTCGCCGCGAAAGTGGTAGATGACCCCGGCGACCCGCAGCGCGTACAGCTGGTTCTTCAGGTCGGGACTGTTTAGGAGGAGCGCGCGCCCTGACTCCAGATAGCTCTCGCTGAGCGAGGGCATAAAGGCAATCTGCAGCAGGTAGCTCATGACCAGCTGGGAGTTGCCATGGACCTCTTTATCGGTCTGCAGTCGCGCCAGATTGATGCCGCGCAGCGCGCCGTAGGCCACCTCGGGCAGCTTGCCAAGGTGGCCGTTAAGCTCCACGCCGATGTGGTGCAAGGCGGCTTCCTCGGCGTACAGCCGGCGCTTGGCGTCATCCGCCGGCCGGCGCAGCCAGCGCGGCGCAAGCTGATGCAGCAGCTGCGCTCCACCTTCCCGCAGCAGCGACAGCCCCATGGCCAGCTTGCCGTCCGGAATCGGACTCCCAAGCAGTGCGAAGGTGCGGCCGAGCGCCTGCACACCCTCCTCCATCTGCCCCAGGCCCAGCTTGGCGTCGACGAGGCGGCGGACCGTGCGGGCGCGCTCCGCCACCGGCAGCGCGACCTGCTCTTGCAGCGCGCAGGCTCGGGTCAGCAGCGCCGACGCCTCGTTGAGCGCGCCGCGGTTGAGGGCCTGCTCGCCGGCCAGCGCGGCGTACCCCGCGGCCTTGGTGAGTAGACCGCCCTGCTCGAAGTGATAGGCCAGCTCCGCGGTGGCCGCCGCGAGGCTCGGATAGACCTGCTCCAGGGCGGTGCCGATGCGGCGGTGCAGCTCGCCGCGCTGCGTCGGGGTCAGCTCGGACAAGAGCTGCTCGCGCAGCTTGTCGTGGGCAAAGCGCCAGCGCTGATCGTGGACCTCAAGCACCCCCGCCGCCGCGCAGTGATGCAGGAACTCTTCGGCGTTGTCCGTAAGCGTCCGCAGCAGGTTCAGATCGACCTGCCGCCCGGCGAGGGCGATCAGGGTCAGCAGCGCCTGCGCCGGCGCGGCGATGCGGTCGATGCGCCGCCGCAGCACCGCCCGCATGCCACCGGTCAGCACCGCCTGCGGGAGCCGGCCGTCCCGGATCGCATCCAGCGAGCCCGCCTCTTCGGCGAGGGCGCGCATCACCTCGACGATGAAGAACGTGTTGCCCTCGGTCTGCGCCGTCAGCCAGTCGAGCAGGCGGCCATCGGCCTGACCTTCGCCGAGGATCGACGCGCTGAGCTGCGCGATGGCGCGCGGACCAAGCCGCGGCAAGAGCAGCACCGGCGCGACACCGAGCTCGCCCGGGAGCCCGGGTCTCTCGTCGGTGCGGTAGCTGCAAAGGAGCAGCCGCGGCTTCATCGCGATGCGCTGCGACAAGCGGCTGAGGAGCTCGATGGCGTCCGGTCGCGCCCAGTGCAGATCCTCGATGAGCAGCACCAGCGGCAGCTGCGGCCGCAGCAGCGCCGCCTCGACTGTGGTGAGCAGGCGCAGGCGCGCCGCCTCGGCATCGACGAGCGGCAGCTCGGGAACCGGCCGCCCGAGGAGCGCCGGCAGGTCGGGAACCAGGCTGGTAAGGACGCTCGCCGCGAGCGCCTCCGGCGGATCGTCCAGACACAGCAGGCGCAGCGCATCGGCAAAGATCCCCAGGTCGGCGCCGCCGCCGCTCGTGCACTGAACCCACAGCACCTTGGCGCCACTGACCATGGCCCGGGCCCGCAGCTCCTCCAGCAGCCGTGACTTGCCGATGCCGCTCTCACCGCCGAGCAGCACCGCCTGGCCGCGGCCCGCCATCGCATCCTTGAGGGCGGCGAGCAGCTGGGCGGTCTCAGTCTCCCGGCCGACCAGCGCCGCCGCGCCGAGCAGGGGCTCGCGGATCTCGGTCGTCTCCACCGGCAGCGGCAGCTCGGCCGCCTGGACCAGCGCCCGCAGTGTCTCCTCGGCGCTGGCGAAGCGGTCCTGGGGCCGCGCCGCGAGCAGGCGTCGCAGTACGGCGGTCAGCGGCGGGGGCAGATCGACGCTCGCGATCTGCACGTTCTCGGCCAGCGTCGCCATGAGGAGCTGCGTCTCGCTCTGGGTCCGGAACGCCGGGAGCTCCGCCAGCAGCTCGAACGCCACGGCGCCCAGCGCATATAGATCGGCGCGCTCGGTAGGAGCCTGCCCCCACAGGAGCTCGGGCGCGATGTAGCCGAGGGTTCCGGACACCTCGGCGGCGCCGCGCTGCTGGTAGCGGTTGGGAGTCGCCAGCCCGAAGTCGAGCAGCTTGATGCGCGCGCCGTCCGGTGTCGGCAGGAGCAGAATGTTCGCCGGCTTCAAGTCCCGATGCAGCACGCCGCGCCGGTGCAGATAGGTCAGCGCATGGAGGATCTGCGAAAGGAGCTCGACCTTCTCGGCCAGCGGCAGACCCTTGCTGGCCGTCGCGACATCGCGCGCTGCGGGCAGAAACTCCATCGTGAAGTAGGGCTGCCGCTCGGCATCGAATCCATAATCGAGCACGCTGACGATGTGCGGATGGCGCAGGGAAGCGAGCACGCGAAACTCCTGCGCCAGCGCGACCCGCAGGGCCTGCTCATAGGAAGTGATCGCCTGCCGGGCCATCGCCGTCTCGATCGGCGCGGTCGCGTGGCCTTCAGCCGCCGCGCCCCCGGTCGACAGCGACGAGATATTGACCTCTGTAGGAGCGGACTGGGAGTCCGGGAGGGAACGAGAGGCCGATTCCGCATCAACTCCCAGCCGCACTCGCTTCAGGGCGACGTGCTTTCCAGTCAGACGATCGAGGGCCAGAAACACCGTGCCCATGCCGCCCTTGCCGAGCGGACGCACGAGCTCATAGCGCTTCCCTAGGGCTGGGGTCGAGTTCTCGGCCATGGCGAGCACCGCAGCATTATACGCCGTTCTCGGCCAAATGACGCTGGCGGCGGGCCGTGGCGCGGCTCATTCCTGGGCCTGGGCCTGGGCCTTAGCCTTGGCCTCGGGAGCCGACTCCCCTTCCCTTTGGGCGCCGGAAGAGTCGGGCGCGGACGCGGCGAAGTAGTCGCGGCCCAGCCGCTCGATGTGGCGCACGACATCGGGCGGCCAGGCGGTGATAAGGGAAGCGAGTCGCTCGCGATCGCCGGCGTACAGCGCCCGCGTCGCCTCCTCGTAGCCGGGCCGATCCCCGGCCAGCGCCGTCATGAAGCGGTAGGTCGCGTCGATGGCCTGGCGGACGCGCTGCTGCGCCGGGTTCCGCTTGCGCGCCTCGTCGACCAGCCGCCGCAGCGCCGCCGAGGCCCCGCCCGGCTGCCCCTCCAGCCAGTCCCAGTGCCGCGGCAGCAGCGAGACCTCTCGCCCGACGACGCCCAGGCGCGGTCGGCCGGGCCCCACCCGCGGCGCCCGCACCGCGTGGGCCAGCACCTGCTCGACGGTGCCGCGAAAGTCGAAGTCCACCTGCCGGCCCGTCTCGTCTTCGAAAATGAGCACGCTCGGGTCCGCGCCCTGCCGCTCACACTCGTCGATGTACTGCTTGGTCCCGCGCAACACCTCGGTCAGAGGCCCCGCGAGCAGCAGCCGCTCACCCGCAAACACGCTGTAGGTCTGTGGTTCGTCCATGCCCCCATATTTCACCCGGATAATATTCTTGTCAATATCACCCGGATAAAAATTGCACAGCCTCGTCTGTCTCCTGCCTGGACATGATATGCTGACGCTGGAAATCAGTCCGAAGACCACAATTTAGGGGACCTCCGTCTGTGAATAGAATCCACTTTTGTCTCGCGATTATTTTGCTTTTGAGCGCTGCCAGGGATTCACACGCCGTCGTGCCAGCCGCTACCGAGGCGGCAGTCTCTGGCTACACCCACGAAGATCTGATCGATGTCCCCGAGCCGCTGTTCTTCGACCTGATCCGGCGCCCCGGCGCCCATGCCGGTGAGATCGAGGTCAACGTCCTGGCCGGCATTCCCTTGCGCGCGCAGCCGCGCATCGGCTGGTCCCCCGAGATCGAGTACGCCTTCGCCCGCGGCCACGCCATCGAGCTGGAGTTCGACGTCGATCACGATCGGCTGGAGCGCGTGCAGCTCGGCTTCCAGGGAACGCTCGGCTTCACCAACAATCAGCGCTTCATCCACGGCTGGCAGATGCTCGCCGGCTACGGTCTGGCCGAGCGGAACCTCGAGTTCACCGGCCTTTACATGTTCGCCGTGCGCTTCACCCATCGGCTGTCTTCGTGGCTCCTCATCGGCCCGCGCGTGGGCGGCGCGGTCGAGGGCGAGCCGCCGAGCGTGAAGCTCGTCCTCAACCCCAGCCTCTACCTGCGCCTGCGTCCCAACGTCAACCTCGCGATCGAGTCGACCATCGTCTACGGCGCCGACGAGCAGGTGGCGCTCTTGCTGGGTGAGGTGGAGTGGGACGTAAGTCAGAACGTGCAGCTGCAGCTGGGAATCGGACCGCGCTGGGAAAACGGCGTGGTCGAGCCGTTCCTGACTCTGCGCACGACGTGGGACCGGGACTGACGGCCCGGCGCTACTTCGGCTCCGAGGCGGCCAGGACGAACGGGTAGCTCACCACGACCTTGCCGCCGCGCGGCTTGGGAAACTCCCAGCCGCGCACCGCATCGGCGATGCACTTCTCGCAGGCGGGGCTGCCGAGCGAGCTCTCTTGGATGCTGGACTCGGTCACCTTGCCGTCCGGACCGATGGTGAAGTGCGCCATCACCCGCCCGGCGAGGTTCGGGCTCGTCTTGAGCTGCGCTTCATAGCACCCCTTCACCTCGCCCAGGTGCTGGCGGATGACGCGCCGGATGACCTCCTTGTCGAGCGAGCCCTGGACCGCGGCCTCCTCGGTCCCCGATCCGGCCAGGACGGGCGGCTCGCTCACGGGGAGGGTCAGAGCGGCGATGGCGAGAATCTTTTTGAACATTTGCATCTCCTGAGGTGAGTACGTTTGGACTACAGCCTCAATATGCCGCCGCTCGAAAAAGTGTTGGGCCGTCGCGAACCGGCGCCCGCTTCTACAGATACTTTTCGATCTGTCCCAGGATCTCCAGCCGATCCACAAGGTCGGTGATGTAGTCAAGCTTGTCGCTGGCCAGGGTGATCACCGGCGATAGATCGTAGCGGCTGAACCAGTCCTCATACAGCTGATTGAGCCGCTTCAGGTAGGGCGTGGGAATGTCCTTTTCCATCTCCCGTCCGCGCCCGATGATGCGCTTGCGCAGCGTCTTTACCGGAGCGCGGAGGTAGATCATCAGATCGGGCGGCGCCAGGGCGCGGGAGGCCACTGTGTAAAGCTCGTGGTAGGTCTGCCAGTCGCGATCGTCGATGGCGCCCTGGTGGTGCAGGTTGCGCGCGAAGATCTCGGCGTCCTCGTAGATCGTGCGGTCTTGCACCACGGTGCCCGGCTCGGTCTCCAGCTCCCGGTGCAGGCGGAACTTGTGGGTCAGAAAGTAGATCTGCGACTTGAAGGCGAAGCTCTTCATGTCGCGGTAGAAGTCCTCGAGGTAGGGATTGGCGTCATTGGGCTCGAAGAACGGCTTGAGCCCGTACCACTTGCACAGAAAGCCGACGAGCTCCGTCTTGCCCGCGCCGATGTTCCCGGCAACCGCGATGAAGCGCTTTTTCTTGATCTCTGGCTTTACCACCAGATCGATCTACTCCAGCGGGGTCATCACTTCAAACCCTATCTCGGCGCGCGCCCCTTGGCAGCGTGTGTATATAGGTGCGCTTTCAGGCGGTTTATTGTAATTTAAATTACAAATAAAACAAGTTCTGTCACCATAGCGGCCCAGGACACCCGCGTGCGGAGGAGCGGCCATGAGTGACGCTGAGCTGAGCCTTTCCCCGGAGCTGACCCTGCTCCTGATATTCCCCTTCAACCTCGGCTTTGGCGTCGAGCCGCTGCCGGTGGAGGAGCGCCGGCCGCTCTTGACGGCGCTGGCGACGGGGCTGCGCAGCGCCTATCCGGGGTACTCGTGGTCGGTCATTCCCTTCCCGGAGCTCCCCGGTACGCTCCTTGACAAGGGCTCCTATGTCGCCGGCGAGCTCGCGGGTACCTCGGCCAGCACGCCGCATATCGCCGCGGCGTTTCAGGGGGCCGACAGTCCGGCCGTTCTCGCCGGCGCCATCCGTGAACAGGTGGTCTACTTCGACCACGGGATCGGCAGCGTCAACCTGTCGATTCCGCTGCGCATCGCAAGTCCGCAGGCCCTGCCGGAGCTTCCCAAGCTGGCGCTGCGCATCATCGACAACCTGCGAACCCGCTCGGGCGGACTCGGGCTGCGGGCCGACTGGCCGCGCTTTCGCCAGGCGATGCGCGAGGTGCTGCACGGAGCCGGCGCTCTGTTCGATATGTGGGGCATCCTGGCGCGCGGCGGGCAGGGGCGCGGCTTCGTGTCCTGCGTCAGCCAGAACTTCATCCTCCACACAGCGGCGGAAGGCGGCCTTCCCGTCGATATCGCCGAGCTGCCGGCGCTGCTCTCGCCCATGACCGGCCTTGCGGCCGAGGAAAATGTGAACCTGCTGCCAAACACCTCCGGTGTGATGTATCTGGCCGAGGGCTGGGACGGCCAGGTCGCGGTGCTGTCCGAGCCCGAGCGGCTGCCCTGGGTGCAGCACTTCTGGCAGCTCGCCACCGACTACTGGGCGGCGCTGTCCGACCTCGATGCATTCCTTTACGAGCAGACGCGCGCCCTTGGCTGCAGCCGCTCGAACGCTCCGTCGGAAGCGCACCGCACCATGGCCGCCATCCGCCGCATCGAGAACGCGGTCGCCGTGCTGTCGCACGAGTCGGTCCCGGAGAACATCTGGGACAGCACCGAGCAGATCCGCTTGCACAAGGGAATCTACGACTCGTGGGAGACCGAGTCGCTGATGCAAGGGGTCAAAGAAAAGCTGCAGTACCTGGGCACCCACTACCAGAACCTGAACCAGATGCTGAGCAGCACAGTTCAGGAGCGCATGGACGTGACCATGATGATCTTCACGTTCATGACCTTCGCGGGGGTGCTGGCCGACTGCATCGCCTCGATTGACTTCCAGGGCTCGGGGCTGTCGACGAAGCTGCGGCTGGCGGTGATCTGCGTGGGCACTGTGGCCTGTGTCGCCTTCAGCGCGATGATGGGAATCCTGGTGCGCGGGCGGGCGGCGGCCCGGATGTAAAGTCCCTCAGGTGCGGACCGCGGACGTGCTGGCGAAACGATCCCGATAAAAAGCGCCGAGCCGCTCGATCGAGATGGCGTTCATCAAGTGCCAGATGGCGTGGCCGGTGATGAGGTGATTCTGCGGGTTGCAGACAAGACCGGTGATGTCGGTGACCCAGATCGAGAACGACACCAGGAACAGGCCCACGCCGATGAAGAACGGGCGGCTTTTGGCGCGCTGCGCGCCTTTGCTGTGCCAGCACAGGTGCAGCTGCCAGCCAAGGCCGATGGCCAGCTGCAGCGCGAACAGCGGAATGCCGATGGGCCGCACCACCAGCAGCAGCAAAGTGCTGGCGATGACGATGGTTACGTAGCAGGTGACGGTGCGCGCCGCCGTGAAGCCGCGCGCCTGGGCCAGCGCGAAGGCCAGGATCAGCCCAGAGAGCATGAACATGCCGAGCTGGTCGACGAGCTCCCCCCAGAACACGCCGCTCGCGTGGAAGAAGAACGACCCGACTCCGATCACCAGCTGCGCCGCCGCCACGGCGATCGAGCGCGGCGCCACCGGACGCAGCGCCCGCCCGAGCATCCACAGCCCGAGGATGACGTAGCCCAGGCTCGACCAGGCGTTGCTCGGCTCGACGACCCAGGCGCAGAGGCGCTCTTCGCAGAAGTGGACCGTGCCCGGATCCAGGCCGCTCCATGGACAGCTCGCGGCGGCCTGGATGGGGTAAGTTGCAGGGGTGGCGAGGTACATGAAGTTCGCCGCAGATATACTGGCCCACCCCAGCGAGCGCAAGGATCAGCAAGATGAAGCACTTCTTTAATGCCCGAGAGACTCTTGTTACCGAGGCGCTGGACGGAACGATCCTCGCCGCGGGCAGCGGCCGGCTGGCGCGGCTTGACGGGTATCCGCACATCAAGGTGCTGCTGCGGCGCGAGGTCAATCGCGGGCAGGTCGCCGTGCTCTCGGGCGGTGGCGCGGGGCATGAGCCGGCGCACGCCGGGTTTATCGGACCGGGGATGCTGACCGCGGCGGTGGCCGGCGAGATCTTTGCCTCGCCGAGCGTCGAGGCGGTGCTGGCGGCGATCCTAGCGGTGACGGGCGCGGCGGGGTGCCTGCTCATCGTCAAGAACTATACAGGCGACCGGCTCAACTTCGGGCTGGCGGCCGAGCGGGCCAAGCGCCTGGGCCTCCAGGTGGAGGTGGTGATCGTTGCCGACGACATCGCGCTCCCCGGCGCGACCCAGCCGCGGGGGCTCGCGGGCACCCTCTTTGTGCACAAGATTGCCGGGCATCTGGCCGAGGCGGGGCGCCCGCTGGCCGAGGTC
>DAOMZC010000108.1:0-11991 GCA_035437965.1 Pseudomonadota bacterium | reverse complement strand
GGCGATCAGGACCGCGGTCAGCGCCGGTCGATTCCGAACGGGACGTTAAGCCGGATAACGACCGCTCTCTCGCCGGGCGGCGTTCATTCTTCCCGCTCGCGAGCGCCGCGGCAGGGAAGAGGAAGTGGCGCTCGGGTCGGCGGCCGGGTCTACTTGCAGCGGTCGGGGTAGCCGGCCGGTCGGCGCTCGCAGCCGGCGGCGCAGGTCTCGACGTAGCTCAGGGTGCCGGCCGTGCAGCGGTACAGGATGTTGGCGGCGCCGGTCACGCCGTTGCCGCCGCAGTAAAGGCCGCTGCTCACGGCGCAGCTCCCCGGGGCGGGGGCGCACGCATCGGCCACGCCGGCCGGCATGTGCGCGCAGCCGTAGGTGCAGCTCTGGGCCACCGAGAGGACGCCACCGGCGCAGCGGTACAGCGTCGCGGCGGCGCCGGTCACGCCGTTGCCGCCGCAGTAGAGCCCATCGCCGCCCGGGCAGCTGGTCCCGCCGCCGCCCTGCAGGGCGCGCACCGTGCCGCTGGGCGACAGATACCCGTAGCCGGTCGCCGTGGTGCCCGGTCCGGTGTAGCCCGGCCCCCAATAGCTCGTCCCGCACAGCGGCGGCTTTTCGACGCTGCGGACCTCCCAGTGGAGGTGGGTGTTGCTGCCCTGGTTGTACAACGTACCCAGCTGCTGACCGGCGACGACGCGCGTCCCGGCCGTCACCGCCAGCGCGGTCAGGTGGCCATACTGCGAGTACAGAGTCGGACCGGCGAGACCCAGGAGCAGGCGCTGCGCCTCGCTGAGGTCATGGCGAATCACCACCACGTTGCCCGGATAGTTGACGTTGCCGGCGTAGACGACCACCCCGTCGCCGATGGCCCCAACTCGGGTCGCCGTCGAGCCCTGCCAGTCCTCCCCGGCGTGTTTGAGCTTGTCCAGGGTCGTCCCGAAGCACGACGAGCTCTGTCCGGCCAGGGCCGGGTTGTAGACATCGAAGCCGATGCGCCAGCCGGTCGCGGTAAACGGAGTCTGCCAGGTGAGCCCGCTGGTGAGGGCCGCCGCGTAGCTCGCCGCTTCCGACTCCGGAGCCGGCGCGCCGCCGCAGCCGCCCAGCACCAGCGGAGCGAGCAGCATCCACGGAGCCGCCGCGGACACGCGCAGCGAGCGAATTCCCATCAGCAGAAGAGCCGAGCGGATCATGCGGCGACCCTAACGCAGACGCTCGCCCCCGTCCATTGTTGAGTTCGCAGAAGTTCCAACGAAAAATAACCCTCGTACGAGAGCCTTCCTTCCCAAAGTTGAGTTGCCTATGATGCCGCCATAAGCAGTTGGCGCGGGCCGCACGACGGCCTGGGCAAGTCAGCCGGCAAGGAGAGAGCCATGGTCAGCGCAGCGACTACGCAGAGGGTGTCTTGCAGAGTCGGGGGCAAGCTCGGGGCGCTTGCGTTCGTCTTGATCTCGGGCCTGCTGGCCTGCAACAGCGAGGTCGCCAAGGTCGACGAGCGACCCGGGCAGCCCGACGCGACGGTCGAGCCGGCAGTCGATCTCGCCGTCCGGCCCTTCGACATCGCGCTGCCGCCGCCCGATCTGACCGTCGGCCCGGACCTGGGCGGGAAGCCGCCCGGCGCCAGCTGCACCGGAGATAAAGAGTGCATAAGCGGCGTGTGCAAGCCGGTCGGCTCGGGCGGCGGATCGATCTGCGTCGCGCCGTGCCGCATGCAGAGCGACTGCGCGGCGCTCCCCGGGGGCCTGTTCTGCGAGCCCAAGACCGCGGGCAGCGCCGACGGCTACTGCATCCCGCCGAGCCCCGCCCACTGCGCCTCGTGCAGCGCCGATAGCGACTGCGGCGTCCTGGCCGAGCGCTGCTCACTCGCTCCCGGCGACATCGCCCCCGCCTGCCACATCGACTGCGCGCTCAGCGCCGCCGCCTGCCCGACCGACTACGCGTGCACCAGCGTCGATGAGCCCGGCCCGACGCCGGGGTCCATGGTCAGCCGCAAGCTGTGCCTGCCCAAGACCCGGGTCTGCCTCGACGCGCTCGGCGGCTACTGTGACCGCGTCTCGCTGCCGCAGGACTGCGCCCGCCAGAACGACGCCGGCAGCTGCATCGGTCAGCGCACCTGTCTGCCCGGCGGGCGCTACGACAAGTGCGGCGCCACCGCCCCGCAGTACAAGCGCTGCACCGACATGGACCCGCCGGGCTGCATGCTCAAGCTGGCGCCCGACGCCACCACCAACCGGCTTAACTGCGGCATGTGCGGCCGCGCCTGCGCCGCCGACGAGGACTGCTGCAGCAGCGTGTGCAAGAAGCTCACCACCGCCACCGACTGCGGCAGCTGCGGCAAGAGCTGCGCCGCCGGCAGCGGCTGCTGCGGCGGCAGCTGCACGGCGCTGAACACCGTGCAAAACTGCGGCGGCTGCGGCCAGAGCTGCCCCGGCCAGGGTCTGACCACCAACGAGGTCTTCTGCGACCCCGCCTCGCGCACCTGCGGCATGACCTGCCGCGGCGACAACTACGACGTCGACTCTAACCCCGGCAACGGCTGCGAGCTGCTCGACTCCCTGCCCCCGGGCCACAGCCAGCCGACCGCGGCGAGCCGCGGCAGCAAGAGCTGCTCCGACACCACCAGCCAGGACACCTTCAGCGCCGGCGTCCCTTCGGACCGTCGGGCGCACAAGAACCCGCCGGTCGACTCGTTCAGCGGCGCGGTCGGCGCCGCTCCGGACTGGTGGCTGGTGCACGGCGACGGGGGCTTCCTGTGCGTGGACGACTACTCGGTCACCTTGCGGACCAGCGGTGGCAGCACCGCTTCGTGCTACACGCTGACCTTTTTTACCAACAAGAAGACCGACAGCGTGACCGTCAACGGTGCCAGCTGGGGCTCGATCTCGGGCGGCAGCGGCTCGTACTCGGATGGCTCGGACATCTACTTCAAGATTGAGAAGAGCTGCTCCACGCCGGCGCCGGAGAACGTCACCTACACGGTGGAGTACCACTTGTGAAGGGCGCAGCGCTCTTGTGGGCGGCCTGTCTGCTGCTCGGCTGCGCGGCCGCCGACACCCGCTTTGACGAGCCGCCGCCGCCGCCCGGCTGCCAGGGGCTCGCCTGCCAGATCCCGCGCTGCCCGGCGGGCCAGACGACGGTGGTGCGCGGCCGCGTCACGGCGCCCAACGGCAACGATCCGCTCGGCCAGGCGGTGGTCTACATCCCGCAGAGCGGGCAGCTGACGCCGCTGCCGGCGGGCCTTGGCTGTGAGCTCTGCCGCGATCCGGTGGTCGGGCGCGCGGTGGCCTCGACCGTCACCGACCTGGAAGGGAACTTTGCGCTGCGCGGGACGCCGGCCGGCGCGACGATCCCGGTGGTGGTGCAGAAGGGGCGCTTTCGCCGCCTGTACCAGGTGCCGATCACCGCGTGCCAGGATCAACAGATCGCCACCGACGGCGGCAAGCTGGCCCTGCCCCGGCGGCGCAGCGAGGGCGATCTGCCGCAGATGGCGGTGGCCGCCGGTGATCACGACGCGATCGAGTGCGTGCTGCGCGACCTCGGTCTCGATCCCAGCGAGTTCAGCGGAGCGGACGGCGCCGCCGCGGTGCACCTCTACGACAACCAGACCCCGGGCATGCCGACGCTGCCCGGCCAGCTGGCGCTGCCGGCGCTGCTCTCCGACCGCGAGCGCCTTTTGCGCTACCACCTGGTCTTCCTCAACTGCTCGGGAACCGCCTACTCGCAGCTGCTGCTCGCCGACCCGCAGGTCCGGCGCAACCTGCGCGACTACGTGGCGGCCGGGGGGCGCCTGTATGCGACCGACTGGTCGTATGACTTCATCCAGCAGATCCCCGAGCTGGCGCCGTTTCTGTGCTTTGAAGACGGGCAGGACTGCGCGATCACCACGCCGCACGGCTTCCACGCCGCGATTGCCCACGGTGGGGACGACGCGCCGCTGCAGGCCAGCGTCGATCTGTCGAGCGCCGGCGGGCGGGCGCTGGCGGCGTGGCTGGCGCGGCTGCCGTCTCCGGTCGCGGCGGACAATGTGCCGATCACCGACCTCTTGCCGGGGTGGGTCCTCATCCGCCAGATCGCCGCCTCGCAGAGCCTCTTCCCGTCCACCGTCTGGCTGCAGTCGGAGGTAAGGGGCCTGCGGCGGCCGCTGACCGTGACTTTTGACTACCCGCCGCAGGCCGTGTGCGGCCGCGTGCTGTTCAGCTCTGCGCACACGCGGGATCGGCTGCCGCAGAAGGTCTTCCCCGGCTACTGCCCGCTCGGCGGCGGCGCGCTGGTGCAAGAGCAGATCCTCGAGTTCCTGCTGTTCAATCTGTCCGACTGCGTGGGAACCATCGGCTAATACGCTCGGCCAAAGAGTCCTGTATGATGTGACTGCTGCCCGCAGCCGCGCACCATGCCCACCGAGCTGACAGTCGGACCCCATCAGGTTTGCATCGATGGCGATACGGTGCTCATCCGGTGGATGGGCACGCCCGAGTACGACCATGTACGCGCCATTCATCTGCATTATGAGCAAGCGCTGGCCACCTACGGACGCCTGTTCGCCATCAACGACATGCGCCACAGCGGCATGCCGTCATCGCAGACCCGCAAGTGGATCGCCGAGTGGGCGCTTCGCTACCAGAACGTCATCATCGTCACCAACTTCGGCGCGAGTCTGGCGATCCGCGCGATACAGATGATGGTGCTCCGCGGCCTGGCGCTGCTGGGGAACCGGCCGGCACTCGAGGTCGTTCACTTCGGCAGCGAAGCCGAGACGCGTGCCTGGATCGAGGTCCGCCGCCGCCAGCTGTCTGCCCGGGAAAAGTGAGCCGGTCCAGCAGGTCGTCGCGATGGCGGCCCGTTCCGCGAGCGTTCCTATCGGCGATCAGGACCGCGGTCAGCGCCGGTCGATTCCGAACGGGACGTTAAGCCGGACATCGTCCTTCAGGGTCTGCCTCGTCGATGAGGTGGGTAGGTGGGTGGGCTGCGGACGTGATGCGGACAAAAGCCCCGGCGGCGCCGCGCGTGCGCCCGCGCCACAGGTCGAGCTGTAGTGACACAGCGCGCACGGCTTACGATCTGCGTCTTCCTTGCGATCTCCAAGTGATTCCCAATGGCTACTATCTCGCTCTGCGAGGGCATGCTTCTTGCGTCGGGAGTCTGCGGCAAGAGGAGCGATCATGCACTACGCTACACGCAGGAGTTTCCTCGCCGGGGTCTGCGGAGCCATCTCCGCTCTTGGCGCGTGCCAGTACACAGAGCCTTCCGCGGAGCTCGCCGACCCGCTTAGAGCCTCTGGGAAGTCGGCCATCAAGCACATCGTCGTGCTCATGATGGAGAACCGCTCCTTCGATCACTATCTGGGCTGGCTGCCCGGGGCCGATGGCCGGCAGGCAGGTCTGAGCTATGTGGACAAGCTGGGCGTCGCGCACCCTACCTACCCCCTGGCTCCCGACTATCAGGGCTGCGGCCACCCGGATCCCGATCACGACTTCACCAATGCGCGGATCGAGTACAACGGGGGTCTGTGCGACGGCTGGCTGCGCACCGCCAACAACGATGAGTATGCCATCGGATACTACACCCGCGGCGACCTTCCGTTCCTGGCGGAGGCGGCGCTCAAGTGGACTACCTTCGATCGCTACTTTTCCGCGATCATGTCCAGCACCTATCCAAACCGCATCTACCAGCACGCAGCGGTCACGGATCGACTGGACAGCTCGCTGGCCATCTCTACCCTGCCGACCATCTGGGATCGCCTGGCGGCCAAGGGACTGACCGGAAAGTACTACTTCAACGACACTCCATTTCTCGGGCTGTGGGGCGCCAAGTACGCCCCGATCATGCGGCCGTTCGTCGAGTTCCTGGCTGACTGCGCCTCGGGAGAGCTCCCCCACGTCGCGTTCGTCGATCCCCGCTTCTTTGGTGAAGAGATGGGCGGCTCGGGCGACGATCATCCGCATGCCGACATCCGGGTGGGAGAGTACTTCATGTACCAGGTCTACAAGGCCATCACCACGAGCCCGGCATGGCGGCACACCGTCCTGGTGATAAATTACGACGAGTGGGGCGGGTTCTTCGAGCATGTCGCGCCGCCTCTTGCGCCGGACGTGAACCCGGACTTCCAGCTGCGCGGCTTCCGCGTCCCCTGCCTGCTCATCTCACCGTTCGCCAGGCGCGGCTACGTATCACACGATGTATACGATCATACGTCCATCCTGAAGATGATCGAGTGGCGCTGGGGTCTGCAGCCGCTCTCGGTGCGCGACGCCAACGCCAACAACCTCGCGGATGCGCTCGATCTGTCGTCCTTCAACCTCGCGGCGCCCGACTTCGCGGTGCCGCCAGTGCTGGTGAGCAACCTCTGTCCCTGAACCCGGTGTTCAAATTCAGGACACCTGTCATGACCCGCGACAAGGCCAGCCAAGGTGGGCCGGCGCCGGGTCCGCGCCGCCACGCGCGACCCGCATGCCACAACTGCCCGGCCAAAAGTGCCAAGACGGTTAAGACTGACCGAGCAGGTGCCGGATCCCCGCCGTTCCGAAGATGCCCGCAGTGGTGATTCCCACGGTCCACAGCACGATGCCAAGCGCCAGCCAGAACAGCAGCCGGCGCGCCGGCACTTGCAAAGAAAGTCCCAGCGCCGCCCCTAGAGGTGCCCCGGTAATCCCCGGGCCGAGTAGGCCAAGTCCGACCACGCCGTAACGACGCCATATTCGATCGATGAGACGCTCGCGCGGCGCTTCGCCATCCGGCTTGCGCCGGCGCAGCAGCCGGTCGCGCAGCTTATCGCCGAGAAACAGCACAATCAGCAGCGCCACAAACGAGCCTGCGCCCGAGCTTACGCCGATGATCACCGGATGCAGCCGCAGCGCAAATCCGGCGGGAATTCCGTGCCACAGCCCGGTCATGCCGAGTCCGAATACAGCGAGAATCCGCATCCACATGAAGTCCTTTTACCACAGCGGCGCAGTCACTCGCATGCCAAATCGCAGGCAGCGCCAGGCTAAAAACGCATCCCTATACTCAGCTTGCAGATCCAGTTACAATTATCTCGTGGGAGCAGTCAGCCTCTGCCTCCTGCCGGGATTCATATCCTCCGCTGACGAGGACCGGGGCGACGATGACACCAGTGCTGATTGGCCACCGCTACCTGCTTCTTTCGCCCCTGGGTCGGGGGTCGATGGGTGCGGTGTACAAGGCGCGCGACCGCCTGACCGGCCAGATTGTCGCTCTCAAGCGAGTCGAGATTACGCTCACCGACTCCGAGCGCCTGTCTACCCAGACGCTGGATGCGCCGGCGACCTCAGGTCTGCAGACGGCTTCGGCCGCCAGCGCGTCCCCCTCCGGCCGCAGCACGAACAGCGAGGTATCTCAGCTTTACCGATTGGCCCTGGCGTGGGAGTTCCAGGTGCTCTCCTCGCTGCGCCACCCGCATATAGTCAGCGTCCTCGATTACGGTTTCTGGGAGGGCCAGTCCTATTTCACCATGGAGCTCCTGCCGTCCAGCCAGACGTTGTTCGATGCCGGCAGGGGTCGCCCCACCGCGGCCAAGATTCGGCTTCTCGCGCAAGTCCTTCTGGCGCTTAGCTATATCCATCGCCGCTCCGTACTGCACCGTGACCTGAAGCCGAGCAATGTGCTGTGTGTCGGCGACTGCGTCAAGGTCGTGGACTTTGGCGTCGCCACGGCGATTGGCAATGCCTACAGCATCGCTGGAACTTTGGAGTATATGGCTCCGGAGGTGCTCCTCGGAGAGAAGCCCTCGCCCGCAGCTGACCTGTACTCCTTCGGCGTCATGGCCTGCGAGCTGCTGAGCGAGCAGTATCCGCTTGACCGCAGCAGTGCAACTCGCTTCCTGGCCGATGTGCTGGCACCCCAAGATCTGCATAAGATTCAGGAGCAATGGAACGTAATCAAGATGGTGTCCACAAAGCTCAAGCCGAGCTCCGGAATGCCAGCTGCGGCGCAACCGGATGAACACCGCAACGCCGTGCTGGAGCGGATAAGTCCAGGAGCGCTGCGCGAGGTCGTGCGGCGGCTCTTGGCCCGCCGTCCGGAAGAGCGCTTCGCCTCTGCGGAGGCGGTCTTGGAAGCCCTCGAAGTCGCCACCGGCGAATCGTTCGGCGCCGCGACCGAGAGTACGCGTGAGAGCTTCCTGCAGGCCGCGCGCCTCATCGGCCGGGAGCGTGAGCTTGAACAGCTCGCGGGAGCGCTCGCGGGGGCGCGCAGAGGCCAAGGGGGCGCGTGGCTCGTCGGGGGTGAGAGCGGCATCGGCAAGTCGCGGCTGCTCGATGAGCTGCGGACGCTGGCGCTGGTCCGCGGGGCGCAGGTGGTGCGCGGACAGGCAGTCAGTGGCGGCGGAACCGCCTACTGTGAATGGGGTCAGGCCCTGCGGCCGCTGTGCCTGCGCATGCAGCCGAGCAGCCTTGAAGCAAGCGTGCTCAAGACCCTGGTACCGGACCTGCCCGAGCTCTTGCAAGACGTGGTTGCAGACCCGCCGGAGCTCGAACCTGGCGCCACCCAGCAGCGCCTGATCACCGCGGCCCTTTCCCTGCTGCTGGAGCAGGAGGTTCCGACGGTCGTAATCTTGGAGGATGTGCACTGGTCGTCGCCGGAAAGCTTGACTCTGCTGCGCCGCCTCCTGCCGCGGCTGCAAAATAGCAAGCTCCTGCTGGTGGCAAGCTACCGCAACGACGAAAGAGCCAGCCTCCCGGCGCAGCTGCCCGGTATTTCTCTGCTGAATCTGGCGCGACTCAGCCGTGAGCAGGTCGCGCAGCTCTCAGCCTCGATGCTGGGCAGCACCGGACGCGGTGCGGAGCTGGTGGCCCTCCTGGAAAAGGAAAGAGAAGGGAATACCTATTTCCTGATCGAGACCGTACGGGCCCTGGCCGAGGAAGCCGGAGGACTGCAGTCGGTCGGACGTGAGGAGCTGCCGCAGACACTGCCGGCGCATGGCATCCAGGCCATCCTGAGCCGCCGTCTGCAGCGGGTACACCCGAGCTGGCAGCGGCTGCTGCAGCTTACCGCGGTCGCCGGACGGCAGGTGGATCTTCGGCTGCTGTCAGAGCTTGGCTCGGGTGCTGAGGAGTTCCTGCGCGAGTGCGCCAACGCGGCGGTCCTGGAAGTCGTCGAGCAGCAGTGGCGATTCAGCCATGACAAGCTCCGCGAAGCGCTGCTGTCGTCGCTGTCCGCGGCAGAGCAGCGCGCGCTGCACGAGCAGGTGGCTGCCGCCTTGGAGCGCGCTTATGGCGGGGAGCTGGAGCAGCAGGCAGTCCGTCTTGCGTTCCATTATGAAGCCGCGGGGCTGTACGAGCAGATGGCGCACTACGCGGCCATGGCCGGCGTGCTGGGCCGGCGAACCGGCGCGCTGCGTGAAGCGGCGGCTCAGCTTGAAAGGTCGCTGGTTTACTATGATCAGGTGGCAGCGGCGCCGCTGCTGCGAGCGCGGCTGCGCCGCCTGCTCGCCGAGAGCCAGCATGGCCGGGGTGAGCTCCAGCAATCCCTGGAGAGCTGCCAGCGAGCCATGGAGCTACTCGGCATTCCCATGCCCACCGACCGTACCCAGCGGATGCGCGAGGTCAGCATCCGGATGGCGGGGTTTCTGCTCTCTCTAATCTGGCCGCAGCCGAGCCGGTGCAGCAAGGAGGACCTGCCCCGGCTGCAGGAATTCGTCGAGCTGGGGTGGACCTGCGGTCCTTGCCTGCTCTGGACGGGCCAGGCCGAAAAGGCGCTGCTGCTCGGTCTGGTGATGGAGCGCATCGCGCGGCAGATGAACTCTGCCGACGCCCAGGTATCATCCCTTGCAGGTCTGGCGAGTATGTTCCAGCTTACCGGGCTGGAGCGCCTGGCCTTTCAGTGTCGGGCGCGAGCCCAGCGGCTCCTCCCGCTTTGCCGGCTACAGAGCCAGAAAAACTTCTTCCAGGCAGAGTCTATCTTCCTTGGCCCGAGCGGACGCTGGACCGAATATGCGGCGGCGGCAGAGCGCTTGCGTGAGATCGGTCGCCAGCTAGGCGACGTTTATGCCATCGGCTTTGGCCTGGCGATGGATCTGCAGCTCTATCTGGACTGCGCCAGGCTCGATCTGGTGGCGTCACGAAGTATGGAGCTGCGCGGCGTGGTCGCGCGACCTGAGAGTCCGCAGTTCGAGGCAGTGGCCAGCACCTTCGATGGCCTGCTGGCGCTCTATCGCGGCGAGCTGACCGCGGCGCTGGAGCTCGGACAAGTCGCCGCTCACGCCGCGCGGAAGGCCGGTGACCAGGTGTGGGAGGCTCACGCAGTCGCAGTGGCGGGCCTGGCTCAGCTGCGTGCCGGTCATGACGAGGAGGCGCTGGGGCTGGCCCAGCGGCTGCAGACGCTCATGGTGAAAGGAGTGACCAGCCGGCTCATGGCGCTGGAGTGTATGGCGGCTGGTGCAGAGATATTCTTCTCCCTATGGCGGCAGGGAGCAGGCAGCAGCACCTGGCTGGCCGACTATGTGCGCAAACAAGCCCGCGTGGCCGTCCGCCAGCTTGAGCGCACCGGCGAGAGAGGACGGACGCGGTTCCTGCTGTGGTCCGGAGTATGGGCCAGCTTGCGCGGTCAGCGCGGGCTGGCGCTCAAGCGGCTGGAGGCCAGCCTTGCTGAGAGCCGCCTGAAGAAGATGCCCTTTGAAGAAGGGCTGGCCTGCTCTGAGCTCAGCCGGGTGCTCGGCACCCGGGATCCGGCCGGCCTTGCCTACCGCGACCGCGCGGTTGCGATCTTTCAAGCAACGAATGCCTCCTGGTACAAAAGGCGCGCCGAAACCCTGCCCACCTGACTCCCTGCCGGTCGCGGAAGCTACGGAAGGGCGCGGAGGCGAGCGACCTCTTCCCCCCAGGTCCGGCAAGTCTTATTGACCGCGCAAGCGCCCTGGGTGCCGTCCTTGCCGCCGTTGCTGCCGATGATGTAGGTCGCCGCTTTGGCAATCCCGGCCGCGGCGTACGCTTCGATGTCGGTGGTGGCATTTCCGTACGCTGCTTCGAGCACGAAGCCCTTTGCCAGAAGCGAGCGCAGAAACGCGGTCTTATACGCCGCGACATTCCCCGGCAGCGCCTCGCTGTTCGAGTCCGTAGTGTGCAGACCACCAGTCGGGAAGCGCCCGCTGGCGAGCCAGTCACGGCTGCTCTGGGTCAACCAGTACGGTCGCCCGGTCAGGAAGATCGGCGCCGCGCTGCGCCGCTCGCGCTCGGTCACCAGATCGCGCGCAAACGGATACGCCATGGGAGTGTAGGTTCCGTGCAGGATGGGCTCGAACAGCTCGGTAAAGATGTCTTTTACAAGCTCCGTATCCGAAGTAGTCAGCGTACCGTCGATATCGAACACCGTCAGCCGACCTCCGCGCGGCGGCACCACCAGATACCCCGCCGTCGCCGTCGCGTCCCCGCGTACCACCATCCGCAGCGCATACAAGCCAGGACTCGACGGCGATGTAACTGCGATTCGCGCCCGTCCGTCCGAGTCGGTCTCCGCACTTCCCACCGCTCGCCAGCCAGCACAGTCGTTGATGAACAGCTGCACCTGCTCGTGCTCCAGATCCTTGGAAATCGAGCCGTAGGCGAACTTCCCTTCAACCGTCTCGGCCGTCGCTGGCGTTATTACCACATCTTGCATCGAGTGCCAGGCTGGGCCAAGCGCCAGCAGCCGATTGGCGAAGTGGCGGAAGCCGGTCTTGGCAGGCGGCGTGAACGCGCCGTCGCAGCTGGCAAGGGGCCGCTGGAACTCGGCAAGCTCTGGCTCTGCGCTGCCGCCGCATGCAGTCGCAGCGATGGTCAGAAGAGAAAGGGAAAGGGCAAACCAGGATCGTGGCATGGAAACTCCTTTGGGGGGCGAATCTACCGCAAATCCTGCCGCCATCAAGCGGCCAAACTGGCCCTGCCGCGCCGACTTGTCCGCACGCGCTGCCGAGGCTGCACGGACGGATTCCCCCTGCACCTCTGTCGCGGCGGACAGTCAGCCGGACAATGTGGTCATCTCGCCCGACCGGGAGTCGCCCGGGCGAGAGCGCGC
>DAOMZC010000107.1:0-12012 GCA_035437965.1 Pseudomonadota bacterium | reverse complement strand
CCCAATTTTCTCGTCGGAGACTTGCCTCTCCCCAATGCTCTGACCTTCAACCAGATAAAGTCGGCACACGACCGCCGCTCCGGCGCGGCGCCTGGGCAGGAACGGCCGCGGAACAACGCGGCCACGCCGCCTGCAGGAAGTGGTAAGCTCGAGGGACTCCCATCTCCGGGATCAGGCGAGGAAGAGTACATGGCGGGAAATGCGCTAGTGGTGCTTCTTATCGTGGGTCTTGTCGCCGGGTGGCTTGCCTCGGTGGTGCTCGGCGGTGGTTTCGGGGTGGTCGGGGACATCCTGGTCGGAGTGGCCGGCGCGTACATCGGCGGTCCGGTGCTGCGGGCGCTGGGGATTCACGTGCCGTGGCGCGGGATTACCGGCCAGATCGTGGTCGCCTTCGTCGGCGCGCTGGTGCTGCTGCTGGTGATTCGGGCGGTTCGTCGTATCCTCAGCTCGTAGTGACTGAACCGGACTGCAGCTCGGCAACTTCGCGGGCCACGGCTCCCCTGGGGACCGGGCATGGCCATGGGCACGCTCATGGTCTCGCGTCCTCGGGCCACGGGCATGAGCACGGCCATCGGCATGAGCATGGCCATGGGCACGCTCATGGCCATGGGCACGGCCACTCGCCTGGGCCGACCGATCGCCAGGCTTTCGTCGTCAGCATCATCCTGAACGTGATGTGCACGCTGCTCGCGGTGGCGGGCGGGCTGTGGGCCCACTCGATGGCGCTGCTCAGCGACGCGATGCACAACCTGAGCGACGTGCTCGGGCTGGGCCTGGCCTGGGGGGCCGCCCATCTGGCGCGCAAGCAGCCGTCGCTGCGCCGGACCTACGGGCTGCGCAGCACGACCATCCTGGCCGCCCTGGCCAACGCGGTCCTCCTGCTGGTCGTGGTCGGCGGCGTCGCCTGGGAGGCGATCCTGCGCCTCCGCGACCCCCAGCCGGTGCAAGGCAAGCTCGTCCTCGGCATCGCCGCGGTGGGGGTGTTCACCAACGGCGTCTCGGCGCTGATGTTCCTGGCCAAGCGCAAGGGCGACGCCAACATGCGCGGCGCCTTCCTCCACCTGGCCGCCGATGCCGGGGTCTCGCTGGGCGTGGCGGTCACCGGGGCCCTCTTGTGGGCGACCGGGTGGACGTGGCTCGATCCGGTGGTGAGCCTCATCGTCTCGGCGACGATCCTGCTCAGCGCGTGGTCGCTGCTCCGCGAGTCGCTGGAGCTCGCCCTCGACGCCGTCCCCGACCACATCGATCCCGAGGCGGTGCGCCGCTACCTGGCCGAGCTCCCCGGGGTCACGGAAGTGCACGACCTGCACATCTGGGCGATGAGCACCACCGAGACCGCCCTGACCGCCCACCTGGTGATGCCGGTAAATGCCTGCGCCGCCCACTTCCTCGGCAGCGTGTGTAAGGAGCTGCACCAGCGCTTCCGCATCGACCACCCGACGCTCCAGGTCGAGCCGGCCGACGCCCCCGACCGCTGCCGACAAGCCGCAGAGGAAGCCGTCTAGCGCCCGCCGCCCCGGCTGCGGCGCGGAACGGCGCTCGCCGCGCAGCGCCGGGAAGGACAGTCAACCAGATAAAGTCGGCACACGACCGCCGCTCCGGCGCGGCGCCTGGGCAGGAACGGCCGCGGAACAACGCGGCCACGCCGCCTGCAGGAAGTGGTAAGCTCGAGGGACTCCCATCTCCGGGATCAGGCGAGGAAGAGTACATGGCGGGAAATGCGCTAGTGGTGCTTCTTATCGTGGGTCTTGTCGCCGGGTGGCTTGCCTCGGTGGTGCTCGGCGGTGGTTTCGGGGTGGTCGGGGACATCCTGGTCGGAGTGGCCGGCGCGTACATCGGCGGTCCGGTGCTGCGGGCGCTGGGGATTCACGTGCCGTGGCGCGGGATTACCGGCCAGATCGTGGTCGCCTTCGTCGGCGCGCTGGTGCTGCTGCTGGTGATTCGGGCGGTTCGTCGTATCCTCAGCTCGTAGTGACTGAACCGGACTGCAGCTCGGCAACTTCGCGGGCCACGGCTCCCCTGGGGACCGGGCATGGCCATGGGCACGCTCATGGTCTCGCGTCCTCGGGCCACGGGCATGAGCACGGCCATCGGCATGAGCATGGCCATGGGCACGCTCATGGCCATGGGCACGGCCACTCGCCTGGGCCGACCGATCGCCAGGCTTTCGTCGTCAGCATCATCCTGAACGTGATGTGCACGCTGCTCGCGGTGGCGGGCGGGCTGTGGGCCCACTCGATGGCGCTGCTCAGCGACGCGATGCACAACCTGAGCGACGTGCTCGGGCTGGGCCTGGCCTGGGGGGCCGCCCATCTGGCGCGCAAGCAGCCGTCGCTGCGCCGGACCTACGGGCTGCGCAGCACGACCATCCTGGCCGCCCTGGCCAACGCGGTCCTCCTGCTGGTCGTGGTCGGCGGCGTCGCCTGGGAGGCGATCCTGCGCCTCCGCGACCCCCAGCCGGTGCAAGGCAAGCTCGTCCTCGGCATCGCCGCGGTGGGGGTGTTCACCAACGGCGTCTCGGCGCTGATGTTCCTGGCCAAGCGCAAGGGCGACGCCAACATGCGCGGCGCCTTCCTCCACCTGGCCGCCGATGCCGGGGTCTCGCTGGGCGTGGCGGTCACCGGGGCCCTCTTGTGGGCGACCGGGTGGACGTGGCTCGATCCGGTGGTGAGCCTCATCGTCTCGGCGACGATCCTGCTCAGCGCGTGGTCGCTGCTCCGCGAGTCGCTGGAGCTCGCCCTCGACGCCGTCCCCGACCACATCGATCCCGAGGCGGTGCGCCGCTACCTGGCCGAGCTCCCCGGGGTCACGGAAGTGCACGACCTGCACATCTGGGCGATGAGCACCACCGAGACCGCCCTGACCGCCCACCTGGTGATGCCGGTAAATGCCTGCGCCGCCCACTTCCTCGGCAGCGTGTGTAAGGAGCTGCACCAGCGCTTCCGCATCGACCACCCGACGCTCCAGGTCGAGCCGGCCGACGCCCCCGACCGCTGCCGACAAGCCGCAGAGGAAGCCGTCTAGCGCCCGCCGCCCCGGCTGCGGCGCGGAACGGCGCTCGCCGCGCAGCGCCGGGAAGGACAGTCAACCAGATAAAGCCGCTGGGCGCTTGGCGCGTCGGAAATGCAGGCAGGTGGGCGGGCTACGGACAGGCTGCGGACGAATTCGCTGTAGCGCTACCGGCGGTCGGGGTCAGCTTCGCGCGCGCATCTTGTTGCCCTTGGCGTCGTGGGTGACCTCCGCCAGACCCAGCGCCTCCAGGAGCGGCGGAACGTACATGCCGAACCGGCCGCGCAGCCCCTTCTTGAGCCCATACCAACCGCCGACGGGGTTATCCGCGGACCGCCCCCAGGCCTCCACGGTTCCGTCCTTGGCCGGCTTCTGCTCGTCGGCGCTGCCGAGCTCCATCCAGTCCCCGTGCTGCTTCAGCATCGCGTGCAGCTCGTCGATGCAGCGCGGGTCGTAGTGCAGGACGGTCTTTCCCACCGTGCAGACCAGCACCTCCTTACCACCGACGGAGTCGAGGTGCATGGTGTAGTCGGACGTCCCGGGCGGGGTCTTTAGCGAGAGCGGCTTGGCCTTGGTTCCAATCTGGTGATTCACGACGCACCTCCAGTCATGGACTCTGCTTTCTTCTTCAGATCCGCGGCAAACTGATTGAACGACTCGTCAAAGGGAGGGATCATCCGCGCGAACAGCGGGAACAGCGGCCCGCCGATCTTCTCGTGCATGCTGAACGTCACGACGCCGCCGCCCTTGGGGGTAACGACATACGTGCGCCGACCCATGGCGTCGCCCCACGAAAGCCGGCTCGGGGGCTGGAACTCGCGCACGGTCAGCTTGAAGGTCCGCTTGGGGTCCAGCGTCGACCGCAGCGCGATCTTGCTGCCGAGCGCGATCTGTCCCTCGATGCCGAGCACCGTGGAGCTCCACGAAGGGTACTGGCCCGCGTCGGTCAGCAGCGACCAGAGGGTCTCGGGGGTCGCGCGGATGTCGATGGCCACCTCGGTCTCACGCGAGAACAGGCGGCGGGTAGTCGTCGCATTCATCGTTTTGGCTCCTTGCTGTAGCTGCGCGAAGATCGCCCAGGCGCGGTGCCGCCGTCTTGTAAAAATTGGACAAGGTTGGGGCTGAAGTCGGCCGGGGCGCCGGCCGGGAAGTAGCCGACCTGGGCGCTCGGCGCGACGCCGGCGAAGGTCCGGCACTCGCGCACGAAGTGCGGCTGATCGTAGTAGCCACACTGCGCCGCGACGTCCGCGAGCGTGCACCCCGGGTGCCCCTTGAGCAGCCGCAGGGCATTTTGAAATCGCACGATTCGAGCGAACGTCTTGGGACTGAATCCCACGTAGTCGCGAAAGAGCCGATCCAGCTGACGGATCGCGATGGACTCGAGCTCGCACAGCTCGTCGATGCGGCAGAGCCCGCCCGCGGACTCGATCTTGGACTTGAGCCGGTGCAGTGTCTGCTGACCTGGCGGGGTGCGCAGGCGGCCGAGGAAAAAGGCATCGAGGATCCGGGCCTGGGCGCCGAGCTCGGCTCCGGCGGCGCGCAGCTCCTGCTCGACCGCGCCGACGCTCGGGCCAAAGACCTCGGCGATGGGAACGATGCGGTTATTCCACCTCTGCACAGGAGGCGTCACAAAGGGGGCGAGTCCCGCCGTATGAAAGCGCACGCCCGCGACGTGCATGGCTCCCTTTTGCGAGATCTTGATCGGATAGCTGCGCTGCGCGTCCAGGTTGGAGTCCAGGTAGCTGCGCGGGGGCTCACCGATGCGGGTGCGGGTGTAGGGGTCGCCGAAGTTGAAGATCAGATCGGCCCGCGCATCGACGAAGACGTCCACCGATAGCGCAAACGGCGCCTGCGCGCCCGTCTGGAGAAACCAGTAATTCTCGATGTATGGGGACAGCGTCGCCGCCGGCTGACCAAGCGAGTACATGGATGCTGGCCTTGTCGCTTAACACTAACCGGCACCCGGTACAAGCCCGGTCTGCGGCCGCATCAGCCTCGCTGCGCAGCTCGGGTTACTTCTGTGGTCCGCTCTGGTCGGTCTTGGCCAGGTAGATCGCGCGGCGGCTCGCCAGCCAGGCGCGCGCCTCTGCCTCTTCACTGAAGAAGCGCACGAAGCTCCTTTCACCGGCGAGCAGGCGGATGGCATTCACCGTCAACCCGAGCAGGGTGCGCCCATAAAAGCTGACGCCAAAAACCGCGCTGCTGCCTCGGTAATCGGGATGCTTTTTCGCCATCTCCACGGCGGCGCGCCGCGTCTCGGGCGGGACGCGGCCGACGTCCGCCGCATCGACCAGCAGGAGGGCGTAGCCCCTCTCCTTACAAAGAGCTGAGTCCACTTCCAGGAACTCCGTCGCTTCCTGCGGCGAGACATCCCCGTGAATCGTAATCCGCCACAGGTCCGGCGGCTCTTTCTCCAGAAAGTGATTCCCGAGCTTCAGGACGCTCATCGTCTACCCACTGTCCCCTGGCGGCCCTGGCGGTACGATACCACGCAGGCTACCGGCGAGCCAAGTGGCGCGCCGCGCGAAGCAGGTCCCGTCGATGCGCGGGCAGGGCGAAGAGGGGCCGCCAGAAAGGGCGGCCAGGCGGCGACAGCGAGAGCCTACTGCCGGCTGAGGACTCCCGGACCGATGCCGCTCGCCGGGGTCTTCAGCGTCAGCTCGTCGGCGGTCACGGTGAACGGGCCGGAGAAGTCGGTAGAGAACATCTGCAGGGGCGCCGCATCGAAGTTCATGACCGAGGTGTTCTGGTTGCTGTTCAGGCACTTCTCGTAGATGAAGGTGCCGCTCTTGGCGGTGACGGTCAGGGTGGTCGCGGCGACGCTGTAGTCCCCCGCGAGCGAGATCGTATTTACGCAGCCCGCGCCGCTGCCGCTCGTGGCGGTGCTCGTCGTGATCATCGAGAGGGTGAACTTGTTGTCGGCGGCAAACTTGAAGGACCACTGGGCATCGAGGTTCGGCGCCGCGGTCTTGGTGGCGGACCAGCTGCCGACGATCGTCGGCTCGCTGCCGCAGGCGGTGAGGGTGCCGATGAGGGTCATAAGGGCGGCAGTGAAGCTCAGTCGCGTTTTCATTTTCGGTCTCCTTAGGATTCGACAATAGGATTGATGAAGGGCCGCTCGTAAGTGCCGGGTGGGGTGTTGCACCCTGGCGCTCTGGCGTGCTCGGCGTGGCTTCATAGCAGCATCCGGGCCAAGTCTTATCCGGCTGGCTCCGGCCGGCTCCGGCCGGCTGTCCTCGGGGGGGCCGGCCGCTGCATCTTTGGAAGGCCGTGCTGGCCGTCTGATTTCGTCCACTGGCGAAAAAACTGGCCGAAGTCGGCCAGCCCGAGCCGTCCGCAGGCGCTCGCGAGGCAGCGCGGACGAGCTCACGCGGCCGCTCATCGGGACGGACGCTCAACCAGATAAAGCCGCTGGGCGCTTGGCGCGTCGGAAATGCAGGCAGGTGGGCGGGCTACGGACAGGCTGCGGACGAATTCGCTGTAGCGCTACCGGCGGTCGGGGTCAGCTTCGCGCGCGCATCTTGTTGCCCTTGGCGTCGTGGGTGACCTCCGCCAGACCCAGCGCCTCCAGGAGCGGCGGAACGTACATGCCGAACCGGCCGCGCAGCCCCTTCTTGAGCCCATACCAACCGCCGACGGGGTTATCCGCGGACCGCCCCCAGGCCTCCACGGTTCCGTCCTTGGCCGGCTTCTGCTCGTCGGCGCTGCCGAGCTCCATCCAGTCCCCGTGCTGCTTCAGCATCGCGTGCAGCTCGTCGATGCAGCGCGGGTCGTAGTGCAGGACGGTCTTTCCCACCGTGCAGACCAGCACCTCCTTACCACCGACGGAGTCGAGGTGCATGGTGTAGTCGGACGTCCCGGGCGGGGTCTTTAGCGAGAGCGGCTTGGCCTTGGTTCCAATCTGGTGATTCACGACGCACCTCCAGTCATGGACTCTGCTTTCTTCTTCAGATCCGCGGCAAACTGATTGAACGACTCGTCAAAGGGAGGGATCATCCGCGCGAACAGCGGGAACAGCGGCCCGCCGATCTTCTCGTGCATGCTGAACGTCACGACGCCGCCGCCCTTGGGGGTAACGACATACGTGCGCCGACCCATGGCGTCGCCCCACGAAAGCCGGCTCGGGGGCTGGAACTCGCGCACGGTCAGCTTGAAGGTCCGCTTGGGGTCCAGCGTCGACCGCAGCGCGATCTTGCTGCCGAGCGCGATCTGTCCCTCGATGCCGAGCACCGTGGAGCTCCACGAAGGGTACTGGCCCGCGTCGGTCAGCAGCGACCAGAGGGTCTCGGGGGTCGCGCGGATGTCGATGGCCACCTCGGTCTCACGCGAGAACAGGCGGCGGGTAGTCGTCGCATTCATCGTTTTGGCTCCTTGCTGTAGCTGCGCGAAGATCGCCCAGGCGCGGTGCCGCCGTCTTGTAAAAATTGGACAAGGTTGGGGCTGAAGTCGGCCGGGGCGCCGGCCGGGAAGTAGCCGACCTGGGCGCTCGGCGCGACGCCGGCGAAGGTCCGGCACTCGCGCACGAAGTGCGGCTGATCGTAGTAGCCACACTGCGCCGCGACGTCCGCGAGCGTGCACCCCGGGTGCCCCTTGAGCAGCCGCAGGGCATTTTGAAATCGCACGATTCGAGCGAACGTCTTGGGACTGAATCCCACGTAGTCGCGAAAGAGCCGATCCAGCTGACGGATCGCGATGGACTCGAGCTCGCACAGCTCGTCGATGCGGCAGAGCCCGCCCGCGGACTCGATCTTGGACTTGAGCCGGTGCAGTGTCTGCTGACCTGGCGGGGTGCGCAGGCGGCCGAGGAAAAAGGCATCGAGGATCCGGGCCTGGGCGCCGAGCTCGGCTCCGGCGGCGCGCAGCTCCTGCTCGACCGCGCCGACGCTCGGGCCAAAGACCTCGGCGATGGGAACGATGCGGTTATTCCACCTCTGCACAGGAGGCGTCACAAAGGGGGCGAGTCCCGCCGTATGAAAGCGCACGCCCGCGACGTGCATGGCTCCCTTTTGCGAGATCTTGATCGGATAGCTGCGCTGCGCGTCCAGGTTGGAGTCCAGGTAGCTGCGCGGGGGCTCACCGATGCGGGTGCGGGTGTAGGGGTCGCCGAAGTTGAAGATCAGATCGGCCCGCGCATCGACGAAGACGTCCACCGATAGCGCAAACGGCGCCTGCGCGCCCGTCTGGAGAAACCAGTAATTCTCGATGTATGGGGACAGCGTCGCCGCCGGCTGACCAAGCGAGTACATGGATGCTGGCCTTGTCGCTTAACACTAACCGGCACCCGGTACAAGCCCGGTCTGCGGCCGCATCAGCCTCGCTGCGCAGCTCGGGTTACTTCTGTGGTCCGCTCTGGTCGGTCTTGGCCAGGTAGATCGCGCGGCGGCTCGCCAGCCAGGCGCGCGCCTCTGCCTCTTCACTGAAGAAGCGCACGAAGCTCCTTTCACCGGCGAGCAGGCGGATGGCATTCACCGTCAACCCGAGCAGGGTGCGCCCATAAAAGCTGACGCCAAAAACCGCGCTGCTGCCTCGGTAATCGGGATGCTTTTTCGCCATCTCCACGGCGGCGCGCCGCGTCTCGGGCGGGACGCGGCCGACGTCCGCCGCATCGACCAGCAGGAGGGCGTAGCCCCTCTCCTTACAAAGAGCTGAGTCCACTTCCAGGAACTCCGTCGCTTCCTGCGGCGAGACATCCCCGTGAATCGTAATCCGCCACAGGTCCGGCGGCTCTTTCTCCAGAAAGTGATTCCCGAGCTTCAGGACGCTCATCGTCTACCCACTGTCCCCTGGCGGCCCTGGCGGTACGATACCACGCAGGCTACCGGCGAGCCAAGTGGCGCGCCGCGCGAAGCAGGTCCCGTCGATGCGCGGGCAGGGCGAAGAGGGGCCGCCAGAAAGGGCGGCCAGGCGGCGACAGCGAGAGCCTACTGCCGGCTGAGGACTCCCGGACCGATGCCGCTCGCCGGGGTCTTCAGCGTCAGCTCGTCGGCGGTCACGGTGAACGGGCCGGAGAAGTCGGTAGAGAACATCTGCAGGGGCGCCGCATCGAAGTTCATGACCGAGGTGTTCTGGTTGCTGTTCAGGCACTTCTCGTAGATGAAGGTGCCGCTCTTGGCGGTGACGGTCAGGGTGGTCGCGGCGACGCTGTAGTCCCCCGCGAGCGAGATCGTATTTACGCAGCCCGCGCCGCTGCCGCTCGTGGCGGTGCTCGTCGTGATCATCGAGAGGGTGAACTTGTTGTCGGCGGCAAACTTGAAGGACCACTGGGCATCGAGGTTCGGCGCCGCGGTCTTGGTGGCGGACCAGCTGCCGACGATCGTCGGCTCGCTGCCGCAGGCGGTGAGGGTGCCGATGAGGGTCATAAGGGCGGCAGTGAAGCTCAGTCGCGTTTTCATTTTCGGTCTCCTTAGGATTCGACAATAGGATTGATGAAGGGCCGCTCGTAAGTGCCGGGTGGGGTGTTGCACCCTGGCGCTCTGGCGTGCTCGGCGTGGCTTCATAGCAGCATCCGGGCCAAGTCTTATCCGGCTGGCTCCGGCCGGCTCCGGCCGGCTGTCCTCGGGGGGGCCGGCCGCTGCATCTTTGGAAGGCCGTGCTGGCCGTCTGATTTCGTCCACTGGCGAAAAAACTGGCCGAAGTCGGCCAGCCCGAGCCGTCCGCAGGCGCTCGCGAGGCAGCGCGGACGAGCTCACGCGGCCGCTCATCGGGACGGACGCTCAACCAGACAAGGTCTGGCCCGCGGCCGCGGCGCGCCCGGCGTTCCGCGACCCCCGCCCGCGCAGCGCCCTAGGTCAGCCGGACCTGCATGGCCACCGGCCCGCGCACCGTCAAGGAACGATTCCACACAAGCTCGCCCGGCGGACAGGTTATGCCCTGCGCTTGCCCGAGCAGCGCCTCCAGCGCCAGCCGCGCCTCCAGCCGCACCAGCGCCGCCCCCAGGCAGCCGTGGACGCCGACGCCGAAGGGAATCCCGGGCTCGCGCCGCTGCGGCGCGAACTGGTCGGCGTCGCGGAACACCTGCTCATCGCGGTTGGCCGAGCCGATGAGCGCCAGCACCATCGCCCCGCGCGGCACCGTCCCCCCCGCGAGCTGCACATCCTGCGTCGCGATGCGCGGCAGGCCGTGCACCGGCGCGTCGTAGCGCAGCACCTCCTCGACAAACCCCGGGATCTTCGTCCCATCTTCGCGCAGCATCGCCGCCAGCTCCGGCCGCGCGGCCAGCACCCGCACCGCGTTGGCCAGCAGGTAGGTGGTCGTGTCGAACCCGCCGAGCAAAAGGACCGCCGCGAAGCTCACGACTTCCTCATCGCTGAGCGACTGCCCGTCGACCTCTGCCCGCAGCAGGTCGCTGATGAAGTCATCGATCGGAGCCCGGCGGCGCTCGGCAATGACCTCGGTGAAGTAGCCGGTCATCTCGGTAATGCTGGCGCGCACGCGGGCTACCTGCTCGGGGCTCGCGGGCACCGGGGTCACGCTCGCAACATCGTCGGCCCACTGCTTGAAGCGCGTCCACAGCGCGCGCGGCAGACCCAGCAGATCGGCAATCACGAACGCCGGCAGCGGCAGCGCGAACGCCGAGATGAACTCGATCTCGCCCGCCCGCGCCGCCTGCTCGGCGAGCCAGCCCGCCAGCTCGCGGATGCGCGGCTCCAGGCGCGCCAGCGCTCGCGCCCCGAACGCCCGCGTCACCAGCGCCCGCAGCTTGGCGTGCGGCGCCCCGTCCATGGCCAGGATCGACCGCGCGACCGGGTTGTACCCGAGCCACGCCGGCTCCCACGCGGCGCGGAAGCCCTGCGAGGAGAACAGCTCCGGGTGCTTCAAGACGAACGCCACATCCTGGTGCCGGCTGACCGCCCACAGCCCCGCCGGCTCGACCTGGCACAGGGGCTGCGTCCGGCGCATGTCGGCGTAGAACGGGTAGGGGTTGGCGCGGAATGCGGGGTCAAATAGGTGGATCGGACTGCTCATCGGGACCTCCCTGGCTCCTTCCTATTGCAGCGCGGGCGCCAGAGCGGGTAGCGCGGCGACCGTGACAGCGCTCAGCAACGGTGAGCCGGCTACGGACGGGCGCCATCGGAGCGCCGCGGCTTCGCGCCGGTCGGTCAAATTGATACACTGGACTGTCGTTTTGACTGCCGGCGCAGCGCGGAGGCCACCATGCGGGCGGAGCACCTGGACATCAAAGAGCTGCTGGACATCGACTCGCAGGCCGGCACGGTGCGCTTCGCCGGGCAGCCGGCGATCCTCCTTGACGCGGTCGCCCTGGGCATCCTCCGCCGGCAGGTGGTCGAGACGTTCGGCTATGCCGCGGCGCGGGCGCTGTTCACCCGCTTCGGCTTCGCCCACGGCTGGCGCATGGCCGAGGCGATGCGCAGCGAGCTGACCTGGGACAGCCCCGAGGAGTGGCGCGCCGCCGGGGCCCGGATCCACACCTTGCAGGGCCACATCCACTTCGTCCCGGGCTGCGGCGACCCGTTCTCACCGGGCGGCGCGACCGTCGATGCCTCCTATGAGGCGGAGCAGCACCAGCTGCACCTGGGCCGCGCCGAGGCCCCGGTGTGCTGGACCCTCGCCGGCGCGGCCAGCGGCTACCTGAGCCGCGCCGAGGGCAAGCCGATCTACCTGCTGGAGGACCGCTGCATGGGCAAGGGCGACGCGGTCTGCCGCTTCCGCGCCCGCACGCGCGAAGAGTGGGGCGCCGAGATCGAGCCGCACCTTCCCTTCTACGAGCAGACCTGCCTCGACACCCAGGTGCGCGAGGTCACCGCCGCGCTGAAGAAGGCCGAGCAGCGGCTGCGGTCGCGCCGCCGCGCCCTGGGCGAGCTGGCAGAGGCCGAAGACGGCACCGACCTCGTCGCCCGCAGCCCGGCGATGCGGCGCGTGCTGGCGCTGGCGCGCACCGTCGCCCGGGTCGACTCCACGGTGCTGCTGAGCGGCGAGAGCGGGACCGGCAAGGAGCGCCTGGCACGGCTTGTCCACGACGGCTCGGCGGGCGCCGGCGGGCCG
>DAOMZC010000106.1:0-12038 GCA_035437965.1 Pseudomonadota bacterium | reverse complement strand
TTCACGATCAGGCCCTGATACCCCACCGCCCACACGTTGTTCGCGTCTACGCCCCAGACGCTGACGAAGTTTCCGGTGGTGCCGCTCGCCTGGGTCGTCCAGGCGGTTCCGTTCCACCGGACCACGGCGCCGCCCAGGCCGACGGCCCAGATGTTGTTCGCGTCCAGGCCCCAGATCGCGTTCAGGTTCTGGGTGGTGCCTGTAGATTGCAAGTTCCAGGCAGTGCCGTTCCACTTGGCTACCACGCCCCCGCTGCCAACGACCCAGACGTTGTTGGCGTCGGTTCCCCAGATGCCTCTAAGGTACTGGTTGGTGCCGATCTTCTGAAGGGTCCACGCGGTTCCGTCCCACTTGAGGACGCGACCCAGCCGATCCTCGATGGCCCACATGTTGTTGGCGTCCGATCCCCAGATCCCGAATAGCCAGTTGCCTTGCGGGAGCGGGTTTTCCCAGCACCAGCCGTCCGGGCTGCAGACCCGGGTCGACGCCGGTGTGCTCAGATCCGGCGACGGGCTCAGATCTGCGGGGGTGCGGAGGTCTGGGAGGGTCATGCTCAGATCTGCCGGAGCCATGCTCAGATCCGCCTGGCTCATGCTCAGGTCGGGCGGGTTCACGCCGAGGTCGGGCGCGGTGACGCCGCTCCCGCTGCAGTAGACTCCAGATAAAAGAAGAAGCAGACAAATTTGTCGATACATGATCCCCCTACTTCCCAAATATTCAATATGGTCGCCGGACACGGCGTTCTCAGGAGAAAAACCAAAAGCAATTCCCGTACCGCGATAAGCGCGCCGGAGCACGCCGTATCGCGCAGCTGTAACGAGCCGGAAAGCTGGGCGAAAAACCCCGCTCCGCCGCGCAGGTGCTCGGTGAGCGGCGTCGCTTCTCGGCCCTGCCGGGTCATATGTTCCGGACATGCTCCGCGCATGTTCAGAACACTCGCTTGAAGCTCCTCGCCGAGCTGTAGGACACCATGGCGCTGGCTGCGTTGACGGCGCTGCTGCCGGGCTGTCGGGCCACCGAAGTGCTCCGGCTGCGCATCCGTGACCGGGACCGCGGGACCAGGCTGTGGGTCGCTGCGCGCGATGGCACCTGCCGGCAAGACCGGGTCCGCACCTACGCTGTCGCGAGCATTTTTCGATTAGAACTCGGCTGCGGATGGGGTACAAGAGTTCCCATCATGAACGAGACGAGCTTGGCGAATCCATCCGCGCTCCAAGGCGCCCAGGCCGCGGCGAGTTCCGTACTGGGGGGAATGTCGCCGTCCGTGTTCCTGCGTGATTACTGGCAGAAGCGGCCGCTCCTGATTCGCCAGGCCCTCCCCGGGTTCAAAGGGATCATCCAGCGCGATCCGTTCATCGCCCTGGCAGAGCGTGAGGATGTGACGTCACGCCTGGTCATCCAGCACCCGCGGCGCAAGAAGTCGCAGTGGGAGCGCCATGACGGACCGTTCGGCGGCATCGACACCAGCATGCTGCCGAGGAGCCACTGGACGCTGCTCATCCACGGCATCGAGAGCCTGGTGCCGGGCGGCTGGGAGCTCTTGCGCCGGTTCTCTTTCATCCCCAGCGCGCGCATCGACGATCTGATGGTGAGCTACGCCAGCGACGGGGGAACGGTGGGTCCGCACGACGATCTGTATGACGTGTTTCTGCTGCAGGGCCCCGGCAAGCGGCGCTGGCAGGTGAGCACGCAGCGCGACCGCACTGTCGATCCCGATGCGGCCATCAAGGTCCTCAAGTCGTTCGTTCCCGAAGACGAGTGGCTTCTTGAGCCGGGCGACATGCTGTATGTGCCGCCGGGCGTGGCGCACTATGGCGTCGCCGAGGGGCCGTGCTTCACCTACTCGATCGGGTTCCTGGCGCCGTCGCACCGCGAGCTCGTGCAGGGGTTCGTCGGCTACCTCGGCGAAGTGCTCACCGAGGAGCTCGATGCCGAGGCGCGCTATGCGGATCCGGATCTGCAGACGCAAAAGGAGCCTCTGGAGGTTGGCGATGCGATGGTCGACCAGATCGCAGCGGTGCTCGATCGGGTTCGCTGGGACAAGCGGCACACCGACGACTTCCTCGGCCGCTACTTGACCGGGCGTCAGTCCCCATCGACTTTCGCGGCGCCGGCGCGGGCGCTGGACGAATCGGCGTTCGCACAGAGGCTGCGCGGGCGCGGTCGCCTGGAGCTGGCGCTGGCGAGCCGTGGTCTTACCCGCGGCAACAAGCTGTTCCTCAATGGCGAGCTGCACGAGGTGAAGCCGCCAACGCTGCGTCTGTTCAAGCAGCTGGTGTTCGACCGCGTCCTGCCTTTGCCAATCAGCGCCGATGCCCAGACCCTGGCGCTGTTTCACGACTGGTACGCCGCCGGCTACCTGCGCATCGTCTAGGCGGCGCTCGGTCGGGGCGTCGCCTCCTATGCTCCTCTGGCTCTGGCTCTGGTCGACAAGACTGGAAGCTATCGCCTGCGGGCGGGCGTCGTCGCGACCACGCAGATCTCGCGGCGGTTTGCGTGAAGCTGGGTGGCGCGAACGCCTTGCAGGCCCATGCCGGCGACGCGGGCGCGAAGCGCCGGGACCTCGGCCGCGAGCTTCCAGTCATTCAGCTTCAGGGTGAAGATCACGCCGCGCAGCGTCGGGCGAAGCGCTGAGACGATGCGGCGCACGCCGTGCAGCGCGACCTGGGGCGCGAGGTTCACGTCCATGAGCAACCAGTCGACCTTCGCAGGTAGCTGTTCAAGGCGGAGGTCTCCGAGCGAGAGCTGCAAGTGCGAAAAGCCGCTCGCCGCGAGCACCTGCGGCGCCATCTTGCCGGGGTCGACGCCCACCACTTTCAGACCGCGCTGCAGCAGCGCAAAGCTGGCACCGCCGGGCGCGCTGCCGATCTCGACGGCGACCTGATCGCGTCGCAGCGGCAGGCGCGACCAGGCCACGGCCTCCTCGAGCTTCAGCCAGGCGCGCGACGGCGCTTCGCTGGGCAACGCCAGCGGCACGCGGCCGGCCGGAAACGGCGAGTGCGCGTCGCCATGGCGGTGAAATCCCACCCACAGCGGCTCGCCCTGCCTGACGATGACGTCGAGCACGAGCTCACCGCGACGCGGTGGTCGCACATCCGTCATGAACAGCGCCGGGGGCGCCATGGCAAAAAGTTCCGCGCGCAGCTTCTCGGCAGCCGCGTCAAGCTCCGCGCTCGACTCCTCGCCTGGGCTACTGTCTTCCCCAGCAAAGACGTGCAGCCGCAGCGGCGTCTGGTTCGCAGCGGCAGCCAGGGCTTGGGCCAGCCCCAGAAGCTCCGCAAGGGTCGCCGCCTTGCCGAGCGATGCGCCGAATGCGCGCGCGAAGACCGCGCCAAGCTCGACATCGGCACCGACAGGACGCTCGGTGCGCCAAGTAATAAGGCCCGGTCGTGAGAAGGCAAAGCGCCAGCCCGGATGCAGGAGTGCGACCTCTGCCTTGAGCGCCGGCTCGGCACCAATCTGGCAGACGGCAAAGACGAAGTCGACGAGACGACCAGGTGGGGTTTCATCCGGCACGGCCGCCGTAGTCTATGCGAAGCGACCAGGCGCAAACCAGCCCTTCCGCCACGAATTCGCCCGGGCCCAGGATGCTGCAGACAGTTGTCGGGAACTCGAGTTACCAATCGGGTCCAAGTCGGCCGGTGAATCATCGCCGGTGCGCTTTTGTGATCGATACAGGGAGTGAAAGGATAAACCATGCCAACTAGACTCACCGACAGGCTCCACATCCGCAGAGCGACCGCGCCCGGGTGGCTCGGTGCAGTTCTCCTTGTGGCGACGGCCCTCGTCGCCGTGCGCTGCAGCTCCGATGCGCCGCACCCGGAGGTGACGGAGGCCGCGGAGCTGCAGCTCATGCTCTCTCCGTCCAATCCGCAGATCGCCCAGGGTACTGGTCAGCAGTTCTCTCTGCGCTCGCTGGGGAGGAACGGGCGGGTGCAGGATCTGACGGCCAAGGCGTCGTGGCGGGTGGCGGTCCGGGGCAGCGGCGAGGCGCAGCCGTCCGCCGACGGCCTGGTCACGCTCGCCACGCCCGGCCGCTATGAGGTCACCGTCGAATATGCGGGTCGACGGCTCACCAGCCCGATTACCGTGACCACCGCGACCTTCCAGTCGCTCGCAATCTCGCCGGCCACCACCAAGGTGGCCAAGGGTCTGCTCAAGCAGTTCACGGCCACGGCGACGTTTTCGGACGGCTCGACCCAGGACGTGACGGCGCTCGCCGGCTGGTCGATCAAGGACACGACGGGCAGCGGGGTCGCGACGATCAACTCGACGGGTCTGGCCACGACCAAGAAGGTCGGCAAGGCGCGTATTACGGCCCGCTACCTCACCGGCAGCGCCAGCTCCACCCTGGAGGTCACCGCGGCGGCGATCACCACGCTCGCCGTAAAGCCGCTGCTGCCGATCATCACCAAGGGCAGCGCGCAGATCTTCGTCGCCACCGCGACGTTCACCGATGCGACGGTCCAGGATGTCAGCAGCCTGGCCGACTGGGTGATCACCGATGTCATGGGCAGCGGGGTGGCCTCGATCGACGGCAGCGGCACGGCCACCGGCGATGCGGTGGGCCAGGCCAAGGTGAGCGCCGAGTACCTGGGCAAGACCGCGGCGACCACGCTGACCGTGACCGCGGCCCCGGTGGCGACCATCACGATAAGCCCGGCCTCGGCCGCCATCGACAAGGGGGCCACCCAGAAGTTCACCGCCACCGCCCGGCTCACCGATGGTAGCACCCAGGATGTCACCGCCACCGCCGCCTGGACCGCGGCCGATGTGACGGGCGTCGGCGTGGCTTCGGTGGACGCCAGCGGTGTCGCCAAGGGTCAGGCCGCGGGACAGGCGCGCATCGGCTGCACCTATCGCGGCGTGAGCGCCACGGCGGCCCTGACGGTCAATCCAGGACCGCTGCCGCCGCTGGCCGGCAAGGTGGACCTGCTGCTGGTGATCGACAACTCGCCGTCCATGTCGCCCAAGCAGAAGGCGCTGGGGAACAACATCGGCCGGCTGACGCGGCTTTTGCAGCAGCTCGACATCGACTATCACGTCGGCATCATCAGCACCGATGTCGGCACCAACACGGCGCCGGGGACGCCCTGGGGCGGTATCGGAAGCTGCGACACCTACGAAGGCGACGACGGCGTGCTGCAGAGCGCGGCGTGCACCTCGCGCACCAGCACCAGCTCTGATGCGCGGGCGGCCTGCGCGGCCCTGTGCCCGGACAGCAAGTTCGTGCCCACCGACGGTCTGCGCTACATCACCAGCAGCGGCGGCGTGACCAACGTACCGGCGGCCCTCGAGGTGGATCCGATGACCGGCAAGACAGTGGACACCGGCCCGGAGAAGGCGCTGCGCTGCATGGGAATGATCGGGGACAGCGGCTGCGGCATCGAGTCACCGCTGGAGGCGCTCATGCGGGCGCTCGACGGCCACCGCAGTGAGAATAGCGGCTTCCTGCGGCCCGACGCCCTGCTCGCGGTGCTGGTCATCACCGATGAGGATGACTGCTCCGTGCAGCTCGCCCGGCGCAGCGAGAACAACCCCGCCGCGCGCGACTGCGACCCTACGAGCCCGGATGCGTACGACTGCTACAACCTGGATTACCGCTGCCTGGCCCGCAGCGTGCAGTGCGATCAGACGATGCTCACCGCGGGCGACAAGACCAACTGCAAGGAGCGTCCCGGCAGCTACCTGGAGTCGGTTGACAAGTACGTCTCGTTCCTGAGCACCCTGCGGCCAGCGGGCCGCCTGGTCGTCTCCGGCATCTGGACCCGCCCCGCGGTGACCGAGGGCGGCAAGGTACAGATCGCGCGCACGAGCGGTGGCACCACGACCCCGTTCCTCAATCGCGCCAGCGGCACCGGCGCCTCATGCGCGTACGCTGGGGATACGACGATCATCGGCCAGGCGCAGCTGCGGCTGAGCAGCTTTGCCAGCAAGCTCCCGGGCAGCCTGCAGTCCAGCGTCTGCGACATCGACAAGTACAGCATGGCTCTAGACGCCGTGGTGCTGGCGATCCGCACCAAGCTCGGTAAATAGAGCCGCCCGCGGCACTGCCGTCAGCCCACCTTCCGGTTAGCCCCCCGCTGCCTCATCCGCTGCCGAGCGGCGATGGCGGCGGTGGCGCGCCGATCATAGATATATAACCGTATATATAATCAGGTTCATGATAGGCTGGCCGCTGGTTTTGCGACCCAAGGCGCTGCCGTTGGTAAGCAACTTGCCTGCCGTTGATAAGCAACCCGATGGGTCTGCGACCCAAGATGCTGCAGTTGATAAATAACGCACTGAGTCTGAGACCCAAGGCACTGCAGTTGATAAGTAACGCACCTGAATTTGATAAGCAGCTGCCTGAAATCGATAAGCTACCCGTCCGAAGTCGATAAGCAACCCGCTAACCTTGTGAGTCACGGTGCAGCAGTTGAGCAGTGAGCCCCTTGCAGTTGATAATCAAACAGCAGGCTCTGAAACCCAAGGCACTGCAGTTAAACCCGCCGGGCGGCCCGACGTGACCGCTGACGACAGAGTGCACTCGCGGGCGGCCCGGTTATTATAATACCGGCAATGATGCTCCAAACCGGCGCACGCCTTGGACCCTACCAGGTGGTCTCGCCCCTCGGGGCCGGGGGCATGGGCGAGGTCTACCGCGCCCACGACACCCGCCTTGGCCGCGACGTCGCCGTCAAGATCCTCCCCAAGGAGCTCACCAGCGACGCCCAGCGCCTTCTTCGCTTCGAGCAGGAGGCCCGCGCCGCCGGCTCTATCAGCCACCCCAACATCCTGGCCATCCACGACATCGGCACCCAGGACGGCCTGCCCTACCTCGTCGCCGAGCTCCTGCGCGGCCGCAGCTTGCGCCAGCGCCTCTCCGAGGGGCCCCTCTCCTTGCGCAAGGCGCTGGACTACAGCCTGCAGATCGCCCGCGGCATCGCCGCTGCTCACGACAAGAACATCGTCCACCGCGACCTGAAGCCCGAGAACCTGTTCGTCACCACCGACGAGCGCATCAAGATCCTCGACTTCGGCCTGGCCAAGCTGCGGGCGTACGAACCGCTCAGCCCCAGCGCCAACACCGAGCCGGGGGTGCTCCGCACCGACCCCGGGATCCTGCTTGGCACCGTCGGCTATATGGCGCCCGAGCAGGTGCAGGGGCTGCCCGCCGATCCGCGCGCCGACATCTTCTCGTTCGGCGCCATCCTCTACGAGCTCTTGCAAGGCCGCCGCGCCTTCGCCAGCCCCACCGTCGTCGAGACCCTGAGCGCGATCCTCAAGGAGGAGCCGTCCCTGGACGGCACGGTGCCGCCGGGGCTGCAGCGGATCGTCCATCGCTGCCTCGAGAAGGACGCCGAGCAGCGCTTCCAGTCGGCCCGCGACCTGGCCTTCGCGCTCGAGGCGCTGTCGGCGGTCTCCGAGGAGGGGCAGGCGGCGCTGCGCACGCAGTCTCACCAGGCGGTGCGGCCGGCGGCGCTCGGGCTGCCGCGACGCAGCCTGCTCATTGGCGGCGGTGCGGCCGTCGGCCTGTCTCTGGGCGCGTTCGCGCTCGGGCGGTACACCCGCAAGCCGGCGGCGGTCAGCTATCCGCGCTTTCACCAGCTCACCTTCCGCCGCGGCACCGTGCGCGGCGCCCGCTTCGCCCCCAACGGCCACGACATCCTCTACAGCGCCCTGTGGGAAGGCGAGCCCGAGACGCGCCTGTTCATGGTGGGCAGCGACCGCCCCGAGTCGCGCCC
Organism: Pseudomonadota bacterium; assembly: GCA_035437965.1. Lineage (GTDB taxonomy): Bacteria > Myxococcota_A > Polyangia > Palsa-1104 > JAEUJZ01 > CALFML01. The sequence continues at coordinate 4,311 of DAOMZC010000106.1, read as the reverse complement.
GCTCCAGGACCTGCAGCCCGCCTCGCTCAGCGCCGTCTCGTCGACCGGCGAGCTGGCGATCCTGGTCAGCAGCGGGCGCGGCCGCCGCGATCTGAGCGGCCGAACTCTGGCCCGCGTCCCCCTGGGCGGCGGCGCCCCGCGTGAGCTCACCCGCGATATCGTCTCGGCCGACTGGACGCCCGACGGCCAGAAGCTCGCGGTGGCGCGCCTGGCGCCAAAGGGTCAACAGATCGAGCATCCCATGGGCCAGGTGCTGCACACGCTCCCGGGCCGGATCAGCCTCCTGCGCGTCTCGCCCGACGGCAGCAGCGTCGCCTTCCTGCACCACCCAAACCGCGCCGACACCGGCGGCGTCGTCGCCCTCATCGACAAGGCGCACGGCCTGCGGGTGCTCACCCGCCCGTGGAGCCACCTGACCGGCCTGGCCTGGTCGCCCGACGGCAAAGAGGTGTGGTTCAGCGCCGCCCCGACAGGCGACCTCGGCATCCTCTATGCGATCCCCGCCCGCGGCGGCAGCGAGCGCGAGCTGACGCGCACCGCCGGCTCGCTGCGCCTGCACGACGTGACCCGCAGCGGCCGCGCCCTGGTCAGCGGCGACCGCCTCCAGCACTGCCTGCACGTCCTCCGCCACAGCGACGAAAAGGAGCGCGAGCTGTCGTGGTTCGATCACTCCCGCGCGGTCGCCCTCTCGGCCGACGGCGGCCAGGTCCTCTTCGATGAGGGCGGCGAGGGCGGCGGACCCGGCTACTCGGTCTACCTGCGCGCCCTCGACGGCGCCCCGGCCGTGCGCCTGGGCGACGGCATGGCCCTGGACCTGTCGCCCGACGGCCACTGGGCGCTGGCGATCCAGCAGCAGCGGCCGCTGCGGCTTTTGCTGTGGCCGACCGGCGCCGGCGAGCCGCTGGTGCTGGCGCAGGCCGGGCTGATCTACCAGGGGCGCGGCAAGTTCCTGCCGGACGGGCAGCGCGTGGTGTTCTCGGCCCACGCTGCCAACGAGCCGGCGCGCTGGTACATCCAGGGCCTCGCCGATGCCGCGCCGCGGCCGCTGCTGGCCGCCGGGATCGACGTCCACGCGGTCTCGCCCGACGGCCGCTGGCTGGCCACCACCGAGAACCAGCCCGACGGCTCGCTGCGCGCGGCCAGCCTCTACCCGCTTGACGGCGGCCCGCCGCGCCCGCTGCCCGGCCTGCGCGCCGACGAGTCCCCGATCCAGATTCACGCCGACGGCCGCTCGGTGTACGTGCACAGCCCGCCCGAGAAGAATGGTGAGCCTCACTCCATCCACCAGCTCGATCTCGAGACCGGCACCCGCCAGCTGTGGCGCACCCTCCAGCCGAGCGACTCGGTCGGTCCCTCCCGCATCAGCCTCGTCGCCGTGAGCCGCGACGGCAGCGCCGCCGCCTACAGCTTCCGCACCCAGCTCTCCGAGCTGTACCTGGTCGACGGTCTGTCCTGAGGCTCCGAGGTCTCGGGTCGTATTTCGTGCTGGCCGGAGGGAGCGACAGGCCCCGTCGCCGCAGCTTCGCCGCGGCTGTGGGGGCTATCCGGAAGGCTCCTGAATCTGCTGATTAATTAGGCGCGCTGGGCGGCCGCCCGACAAAGAGCGGCTGGGCTTCCTTATGGAGCTGGATGCCCTCCGAGATGCGACAGTCGACGCCGGCGAAGATCTGGAACTGCCCGGTCGCCGCGGCATCCACAGTCAGCGTGAACTGGCGCTCTTCCCCGCTCTGCAGGGCCCCGAACTGCACCTCACGCTGGCCGCTGAGCAGCTTGATCTCGCGGGGTAGGACCACCCGGGCAACGCCGCTCGGAATGTCGGCCTGCGCCCGCACGGTCAGGGTGAGCACGACCGTCTCTGCGCTGGCCGCGGTCACGCTGGAGGTCGACGTGAACGACAGCTGCACCGGCGCCGTGATCTTGGCTTCTTTGGCAATCGCCGTCGACCGGAAGATGTTCTTGCCCGCCCGCCGCGGCGGGCTTGGCGCCGCATCCACCTTGGGCGTCGAGCACCCGATCAAAAGGGCCCCAAGCGCCGTCACCGCGACCAGGCCCATCGTCTGAATCAATGTCTTCATGGAAGGTTCTCCAAGTAGCTTTCCGGTTATGGGGAACAAGACTTGACCGGAGCAATCTTGTGCTCGAAGTCGTCATAGGGAAAGTCGTGGTCGGTAGTCACGACTCGCTTGTAGATCGGAGTATCCGCCGCTGCCGTGCCGTAGTAATCGCGGCAGAACAAGCCATCAATGAACTTCACCAGCTCGCGACCGGTCGACCCATGCTCACCATTATATTTGTCATTATCTTTGAAGTACTTGCCGAGGACATCGAAAATCGGCGCGCTGCCCAGCGCATCCACGGCGCCGTTGCCCATCGTGTCACCCCCGGTGCCGCGGTCGAGGCGCCAGAGGATCTCGGCGACCACGTACTCACCTATCAGCTGTTTGATCCCGCGCAGATCGGTGAGCGAGGCCCGCTTTCCGACGTTATTTATATTAGTGACCGTGGCACCGCTGGGAGAGGTGTCATAGTAGATCGATGAGCCGGCGATTGCGCAGCCGGTGTAGGTCCCATACCCCTCGCCGAAGGCCAGCCGCGGATCGGTCGGGCTGCCGTTGTGGAAGCCGCCGGGACTGTCCGATACCGAGAAGGCGCGCTCCAGGAAGTGGCCGAACTCGTGCATCAGCACGGTGTCGTCATACTCATCGGTGTCGGTGACCACGCCTTGGATGACCATCTGCTCACCCAGGTACGAGGTCCGGGTCTCGTAACCTTTGCGCCACTGCACCGAGAGCGGCGGCGTCGAGGGATACTTCCCATCGTTCAGGTTGACGCGGGCGAAATCCTGCCCCCGCAGCAGGAGGTTGAAGATATTGAAGGCTCCCGCAAGACCACTCTGCTCGGTAGCGACGACCTGTCCCAGGTCGGTCGGCCCGGTGAAAGTCTGCGAGGCCCACTGGTGCGTCTGCCCCACTTCGTCGGTACAGCCCGCCGGAAACGTATCCGTTGGTGACGGCGGGCAGTTGCGGACCGCCAGCGGGAAGCGATCCGGGTCACCCGAGGTCGAGATCAGCACCCGCGCCTTGGTCGTAAGGGTCGGGAGGTACAGAGTAAAGGAGCCGTCTTCTTCGGTGAACGTGCGCTGGATCTCGGTTCCCTGATCATCCAGCATCTGCACCTGGGCGCGCCGGACCGGAGTGAGCGTAGGAGTCGTGGAGAGGCCGGCTTGCGCGCTGCTGAAGCTCGTCGTGTCGACCGTCAGCTTCTCGTAGACCAGCTTGCCGCTGACCGCCAGGGTGGGGTCGCCGGCGCCGGTCTTGAACACGCCCGCGCTGATGCAGCCGTAGCCGGAGTTGTCGGCCATGAGTCCACACCGCCTGCCCGTCGCCGCGCAGTCCGTGGTCTGGACATTCGAGTCGACACACGCCGTAAGTACCGCACCGCTGCACTGGCCGCTGGCCGGGACCAGGCCGCAGCCCTTGGTGCCCGGCTTGACGCAGTCGGCGGTGCCGTCGGGTGCCACGGCGCAGGCGGTATAGCCATTGGGGTCCATGCGGCAGTCGGTGATCTCGACGTTGTCGGGCTGGCCTGGTTGATCGCCGCTCTCCAAAGAGCGACACTTGATGACCCTTGGGCCATCACAGCGCCCCTCGACCGTTTCATCACCGCAGCCGCCGCTGAAATCACCGGCGCAGAAGTAGTCGTCCTCGTCGTCGAAGTACTGGCAGGTCGTGGGCTTGCCGGCGTTATCCAGGGTCGCTTTGCAGTCTTCGGTGTGAGGAACGCCGGCCTCGTCGCACCAGGTCAGCACCGTCAGGGAGCAGCCGGCGACGCACTTCGGCGGGGCTGGCGACGCCATATCCGGCGCCGCCGGCGCGGGCTCTGGGGACTTGCAGCCCGTCGCCAGCGCCGCCCCGCCAACCAGCAGAAAGACTGCCATGCGCATAATTGGTACTCGGACATTCATGATCGACATACTCCCCCCTAAATGGATGCGACCTCGATGACGGCTCCGCCTTGCTGACGCCAGCCGCGGAAAGTCTGCCTGCCCTGCCCTACCCCGGCGCAGATCAGGCTTACATAGATGCAGAGCACTTTACCTGAGCGACCGTGAGCGCGACAAGCCGGTAGTTAAGCCGCGCCGAGAATGCGCCGCATTTCGGATCGGCGATGCGTATTCCGGGGTGTTCGCTGGCAGAGCTGTGATGTGATGGCTTTTGTGTCTGCCCCTGACGTAGGCCGCCGCCTCTGTGAGTCGCTGTGCGCTCATTGGCCATAACCTCCGAGATCTGTTGTATTGGATTTTAGCGACCC
>DAOMZC010000105.1:0-12095 GCA_035437965.1 Pseudomonadota bacterium | reverse complement strand
ACCTGTTTCAGGCAGCTTCACGACGGAGGCTTGGGCTCGTGCGGTAGTGACGGATGATGTAGCGGCCCTGGAACTGGTTCTGTCCTTCCGGGGCTCCCTGGGCGCCTTCCTCGCGGTTGGTGCCGTCGGCGTTGGCGCGGCCGCCGACCATCGGCTTGGCGCTGCGGAAGATTAGATCGTCGTTGAGGGTGCTCTTGTCGTAGCGGGTGTGCAGACGGGTGAGCACCCACTGCTCTTTGAGTCCGGCCGGCAGCTGGAAGCTCTTGGTCAGCACGCCCGGCTTGAGGTCGGCCAGCTCGCCGAGGAGCTGCGCGTCGCCCAGGGTCACCCAGTCGCTCAGGCTCGGCGGCGGGGTCTCGGGAGCGGGACAGGGGTCGCAGTGGTAGCTCGCCCAGCTCATCGCCGGCTGCGGCCGCTGCAGGATGGGAGTCTCCCAGGCGAACTCGGTGACCACCGCGCGGCCGCCGGCCTTGCGCACCGTCTCGTCGAGGAGCTCGCCGTAGAAGGCGCCGAAGTTGCCCTTTACGCCGTCCGAGACCTCGACGTTGGTCGGGATGAACGCGTTCTGGTAGTTGGCCAGCTCATAGCGGGAGTCGGGACTCAGGATATAGACCAGGAGGTCCTGCTTGCTCTCGGCGTTGAGCAGCCCCAGGCGCACCGGCAGGCGCAGCTCGGCCGAGTCGTAGCTGAAGCGCAGGGGGGACAGGACGACGGCGCCGTGCTCGTCGCGCTTGACCTTGGTGATGTCGACCTTGGCGACGAAGAACTTCATCTGGTCGCGGACGTAGGGGGCCAGCGCCTCGGCGGCGCCGTCGGGAATCTTGTAGTGGTTCTGACGCAGCCAGGTGTCAAGGCCCCCCGAGTCCTTGGCCGATAGGATGAGGATCTGGTACTCGCCTTCCTGAAACCGCGCCTCGATGGTCACGCCGAGCTCGCGGGTGCCGCGGCCGTAGCCGATGCCGCCGCCGCCGCCCGCGGAATAGGCGACTGGGGACATCGGAACCGGCGGCGGCGGGACGTAGCAGGGGTCCTGCTCCCAGTACTCGACCAGGCGCGGCGCCGACAGGGTATCGACGCTGCGGAAGACCTCGGGGCGCAGCGTCTTGACCTGGCCCTTCTGCAGCACCACCGGGACCGGCACCACCATCGCAAAGTCCGCCGGCGGACCCTTGTAGTTGTTGGACATCGTGAGGGCTGTGTGGTTGCCCCGCCGCATGAGCACGACCTGCGAGGCGTTGTTGTAAAGCTTGGCGTCGGCGCCGGAGACGAAGAAGCCGCAGAAGGCGGTCGCCGGAAGCGGGGCGGCCAGCGCTCCCGCGAGCAGCAGCCCGGCGCCCAGGGGCCTTGTGAGGTGGCGGACAAGGGACGCGCGGCGGGGTGCGGACGCGGGGCGGGTCGACATGGGGACTCCTTCGCGGCAGGCGGCTACTTCAGGTTCGGCAGCGACCGCGCGGCTACGCGGATCGGCGCCTTATTTTCGCCTAACGAGCCGCCCGGAGGCGAGCTTTTGTGTCGACCTGTCGGAGTCGGTGTGTCGGCCGGTCGGCCGCGCGGCGCGCCGCTAGTACCCAAGGCCGGTGCGGCGCAGCAGCAGGTGGCCCAGGCGGTCGCCGAGCTGCTGCCCGGCCATGCGCAGCCGCTCGCCGCTGGAGGGGTTGCTCAGCGTCGCCGGCACCTGGGCGGTGATCGGGCTCTGCCCGACGCTCTGGCCCTGCGGGTTGAGGATGTCGACGATCACCGTCGCTTTGGTCGGGAAGTTGACGAACCCGTTGTAGTTGCCCGGCTCGATCTGGACGACGTTCATGCGCAGGACGAACGGCGGCGGCGCTCCGGGCGGCGGCGGCGCCAGGGTGATGCCCACCGCGCCGACCCGCTGGGCCAGCTGGTCGACGAGGAGGCGCGCCATCTCGGCCTTGTCGGTCTGCCAGCTCTGCTGCTGCTCGGGCTTCTTCTCGGCGAGGTAGTTCGGCTCGGGCTTGTCGCCGACGGTCAGGCCGTTGAAGCCGATTGGCTCGACGGCGAAGTTGCGCACCCCGTGCAGCGGATCGTTGGGATCGCTGGCGACCGCGAAGTGGCAGCCGGCGCCACCGCCCAGACCAAGGCCGAGGAGCAGGGCGGCGGCGAGTGCCAGGGGGATCACCCGGTAGTAGGCGCGGCAGGCGCGTGCGAAGGCAGCTGCGATGGTCATGTCTTTCTCCTTTGCCCGCATTCCTACCGCTATCGCCAAATCGCGGTCAATCGTTCTTGCAGTCCGGCCTCTTCGCCCAGCCAGCTGATGCGGGGATCTTCCTTGCGGGTGCGGGCGTAGGCCGCACCGATGCGGTCGTAGCGAGGGGCGGCGGTCATTTCACAACTTACATAGACAACCGATCTGTAAAAGTCCACAATCGGCAAAACTCTCGGAGAAAAACCCATGGATCGCAGAGACTTCAGTAAGGTTATGGGAACCGTGGTCGCAGCGATGGTGGCGGGCTCGCAGCTGTCCGCCAGCGAGAAGAGCGCCTACGCCAAGAAGGCGCCCGAGCTCCACGTCTGCAAGGGCTTTAACGCGTGCAAGGGCAAGGGCGGCTGCAGCTCGGGCGATGCCGGCTGCGCGGGCAAGAACTCGTGCAAGGGCAAGGGCGGCTGCGCCTCCAAGGCGGCCAAGCACGACTGCGCCGGCAAGAACGCCTGCAAGGGTCAGGGCGGCTGCGCGGCGCCTCCCAACCAGGCCGGCTGCGCGGGCAAGAACGCCTGCAAGGGCAAGGGCGGCTGCCCGGTCCCGGTCAACCCGGCCCACGTCGCTGGCGCCGCGAAGTAGTCCGCGGACTAGGCGGTCTCGGGCTGGTCGCGAGCTGGCCTGATTCCGGCCTCACTCCAGCTATATTCTGGCGCCACCCCGCGGCTCGCTGCGGGGGGCGCGGCAAGACCTCAAGATGGCGAACCGCTGGAACTTCCCCGACCTCGGCATCGGCATCGGACTGCGCACCGCTCACTACGCCACCATCTTGTCGAGCTGGCCGGCGGTCGACTGGTTTGAGATCCTGTCCGAGAACTTCCTCGACAGCGGGGGCCGCCCGCTGTGGGTGCTCGATCAGATCGCCGAGCGCTATCCGGTCGCGCTGCACGGCGTCTCGCTGGGAATCGGCAACACGGACCCGCTGAACCGCGACTACCTGAAGAAGCTGAAGGCGCTGGCCGCGCGGGTGCGGGCCCGCTGGGTCTCGGATCACCTGTGCTGGACCGGAATCCACGGGCGCAACACCCACGACCTTCTGCCCATGCCGTACACCGAAGCGGCCCTCAAGCATACGGTCGCGCGGGTCCGAGAGGTGAGCGAGCTGCTCGAGCGCCCGCTGGTACTTGAGAATCCGTCTTCGTACCTCGAGTTCGCGACCTCGGTGATGCCCGAGTGGGAGTTCCTGGCCCGCCTGGCCGAGGCGGCCGACTGCGCACTGCTCCTCGACGTCAACAACGTCTACGTCAGCGCGTTCAATCACTCCTTCGATCCGAAGGTCTATATCGACGCGATGCCCGCTGATCGGGTGGTGCAGTACCACGTCGCGGGGCATACAAATCTTGGGACTCACATCCTTGACGCCCACTCCGCTCCTGCCCTGACCGCGGTGTGGGAGCTTTACCGGCGGGCCTGGCGGCGCACCGGGCGGGTGGCGACTCTTTACGAGTGGGACGAGGACGTCCCGGAGCTCGCGGTCGTGCACGCCGAGGCGCGCAAGGCGGCGGCGTATCAGTCGGAGCTGCCGGAACTGGAGCAGCCGGAGCAGCGGGCCAGGGCCGCGGCGGAGCTTCATGGCGCCTGAGCTGCCGCTAGAGCGCCTCCAGCACTTCCTGCAGAGCGTCGTCGTGCACGGCGGGACCGCCGACGAGGCGATTGCCGCGGCGCGCGCTGAAGTGGACCCCGGGGCGGTCGTCCTGCCATCGCCGACCCTCACCGCCAGCGAGCGCCTGGGGATCTATCACGGAATGTACCTGCTGCGCATGGAGGAGGCGCTGGCCGCCGACTATCCGGGGCTGCAACACTTCCTTGGCGCGGCGGCTTTCCGCTCGCTGGTCAGCGACTATGTCAAGGAGTACCCCTCGCGCAGCTACAGCCTCAACCCACTCGGCCGCCATCTTCCCGAGTTCCTGAAGGTCGCGCCGGGAAGGCGGCGCCGCACGTTCTGCCACGAGCTCGCGCGCCTGGAGCTGGCGATCAGCGAGGTCTTCGACGAGGTCGAGCTGCCGCCCCTCAGCGCGGCCCAGATCGCCGCCGTTCCCGTCGCCGCCTGGGAGGGGGCGCGCCTTGTTCCCATCGCCGCCCTCCGCCTGCTCGAGCTGAGCTCCAACGTCAACGAGTACCTGCACAGCGTGCAGATAGAGAACCACGACCACCCGCCGCCGCGCCGCCGCCGCGCCGCCTGGCTGCTTGTCTATCGCCGCGACTACCGGGTCTACCGCCTGCCGCTGCGCCGCCCGGCGCGCGATCTGCTGGCCGCGCTGCTCGCCGGAGCGCCGCTCGGGCAGGCGATCGCCGCCGCCTGCACCGCGCCGCGCGCCCCCGGCGAGTCAGAGCTATTTCGCTGGTTCCGCGACTGGATGGCGGGCGGCGTCTTCCACACGGTCACGCAGGACTAGGCAGGACCAGGCAGGACTAAGCAGGACTAAGCAGGACTGACCAGGCGCTGGCGGAAAAACTCGATCACGCGCCGCTCCGCCTTCTTGGTCGGCCCCTCTGGATCTTTGTCGCGCAGGTTGAGCGTAAGCGGCGAGTGCGGCGCCATCCCGGGCGACGGCTGCGCGTCCTTGGGATCGAGCTCGATCGCCTCGAAGCGGTCGCCGAACGTCGCCTTGAAGGTGGCAAAGCGGGCATCGGACACCAGCGGATCGCCGTGGAAGCGCAGGCCGATCATCGACAGGTCTTCGGCCGCGAACCGCTGCTTGGCGCAGGCCACCTCCTCTGGCGAGACCCCCATCGCCGCCTTGCGCGCCGCCCCCGTGCCGATCGGCAGCGACGGCTGGGCCAGCACCGGTGCGATCACCGCGGGCTCGGTCATCATCGCCAGCGCGAAGTTGCCGGTAAAGCACATGCCGATCGCGCCGACGCCGCGCCCGCCGCACTCGGCGTGCGCCTTGCGTGCGAGCGCCCGCAGCCAGTCGACGATCGGGCTCGACTCGTCCGTCGCCCAGGCGTGAAACTCCCGCCGCACGCAGATGGTCTTGGCCATCGAGCCGAGCGCGTATCCGATCGACACCGGGCGCCCCGGCTCGCCGAACAGGCTGGGCAGAAACACCGTCATGCCCGCCGCCGCCACCCGGTTGGCGAAGCGCACCACCAGCGGGTGCAGACCCGGCATCTCGTGGATGATGATCACCGCCGGACCCTGGCCGCGCCGGTAGACCGGACGCGTCCAGCGACCGTCGTTGAAGTCGGAGCACTCGTAGTCCTTAAGTACCTCTGCCATGGCGCCTCCTTATTAGCAGGACCTGACACCCTACCACGGACCGCGCCCGGTGTCCCGCCGCCGCTTCCGACAAGAACACATAGGAACAGACTCTGTCTCAAACTTGCCTTTTACATGTCTAAACACCGGGCCGCGACGACGGTTATTGGCTGGCTGCCGCCGCCGCTGTATTGTTGTCTGATGAAGATCAATCTAAAGACTCTGGGTGCGACAGGGGTGATGGCAGTCCTTGGCTGGGGGTGGACCAGCTGCGGCGATAACGCGGTGACGATGGGACCGCCGATCCCGACCGAGTTCGGCCTGGATGCGCGGCCGCCGAATCCGACCTGTAAAGCGCCGGCGCGACCGCCGAGCACTGCCCAGGTGGCGCTGCAGCAGGTGTACGCCGGCACCAACCTCGGCACGCCGCTCATGATGGCGCAGATTCCCGGCGATGGCAGCCGCTGGTTCGTCGCCCAGCGCGACGGGCGCCTGGTGTCGTTCCCCACCGCCAACCCGCCGGCGACGACCACCGCGGTGGCCAACCTGCCGACGGTGGCCGGCGTCGCGATCAACATGAACGGCGAGGGCGGCTTCCTGGGCCTGGCCTTCCACCCGCGCTTCGCGCAGAACGGCAAGCTGTACGTAACCTGGACGAGCACCGGCGGCGCCAACGGCATGCGCTCGCTCATCGGCGCGCTCACCAGCCCTGATAAAGGCGCGACCTTTCCGACCTACACGCCGGTGCTCGGCTTCGATCAGACAACCGCCACCAACCACAAGGGCGGCGGCATCGCGTTCGGCAACGACGGCTACCTGTACGCCTCGTTCGGCGACGGTGGCAACGGCGATGACGCGTTCATCAACGGCCAGAAGAAGACCGGCTTTTTCTCCAAGATCCTGCGCATCGATGTCGACAACACCGGCGGCCAGCCCTACGGCATCCCGGCCGACAACCCGTTCCGCGCCGGCGGCGGCGAGCCCGCCACCTACGCCTACGGGTTGCGCAACCCGTTCCGCTTCTCGGTCGATCGCGGCACCGGCGAGATCTGGGTCGGCGAGGTCGGCCAGAACATGTGGGAAGAGGTCGATCGGGTCAAGCTCGGCGGCAACTACGGGTGGCCGTGCCGCGAGGGGTTCAACGACTATCTGATAAACGACGCGCAGCGCTGCCCGGTCAAGACCGGCTTTAGCGATCCGGTGGTGCAGCACCAGCACATTCCGCGCAACTCCCGCTCGATCACCGGCGGCGTGGTCTACCGCGGCAAGGCGATTCCGAACTTCGTCGGCAGCTACATCTACGGCGACTACGTGACGCAGGAGATCTTCATCCTCACCTACGACACCACCACCGGCCAGGCCAAGTCGACCGCCCTGCAGGGCGCGCCCGCCGCGCCGTGGGTCAACTTCGCCGAGGATAGCGACGGCGAGGTCTACGCCGTCGGCGTCAACGGCCAGGTCTACAAGCTGGTCGCCGCCCAGGTCGGCGGCCCGTCGACCTTCCCAGAGAAGCTGTCGCAGACCGGCTGCGTCGACCCGCAGAACCCGACCCGGCCGGCGGCCGGCCTCATCCCCTACAGCCCGAGCTCGCCTCTGTGGAGCGACGCCGCTGACAAGGAGCGCCTGTTCGCGCTGCCCGACGGCAAGACAGTCACCATCGGCGCCGACGGCGACTTCGACTTCCCCATCGGCACCGTGATGTTCAAGAGCTTCTCCCTCAACGGCAAGCGCATCGAGACGCGCCTGTTCGTGCGCCACGACGACGGCGGCTGGGCCGGCTACTCCTACGAGTGGCTCGACGATCAGTCGGACGCGGTGCTCCTGCCGGCGGGCAAGTCCAAGCAGGTAGGCAGCCAGACCTGGTCCTACCCGAGCCGCAGCGAGTGCGTGCGCTGCCACACCGCGGCCGCCGGCAACACCCTGGGGCTGGAGATCGGTCAGCTGAACACCAGCATGGTCTACGCCAGCACCAACCGGCTCGCCAACCAGCTAAAGACCCTGGAGCACATCGGCGTGCTCAGCGCCCCGCTGAGCGCGCCCGTCGAGCAGCTCACCGCTTTCCCCAGCCCGACGGGCGACCGGCCGCTGGCCGAGCGCGCCCGCTCCTACCTGCACGCCAACTGCTCGCCGTGTCACCGGCCCAATGGCGGCGGCCGCGGCAACCTCGATCTGCGCTTCGCCACCAGCCTCGCAGGAACCGCGGCGTGCAACGTGGTGCCCGAGGCCGGGGATCTCGGGGTCGCCGGCGCCATGCTGCTCGTGCCCGGGATGCCTGCCAAGTCGCTGATCGCGCTGCGGCCGCAGGCGGTGGGGGCCAACCGGATGCCGCCAGTGGGCTCCAACCTCGTCGATACGCAGGGGGTCAAGGTCGTAACTGACTGGATCTCGTCCCTGACTTCCTGCCAGTAGCCCGCGCCCCCGGCCGCCCGCCGCACCCGGCGGGCTCACCACTTGATCAGCCTCGGCTAGTCTCTGCGGAAGGTCGGCGCGCCGCTCGGCGGAGTATCGACGTGCGGCGGCAGCATCTCGCCAAACCAGCTGAAGAACTCGAGCACGCGGCTGCGGCACTCGGGGGGCATCCAGTCGAAGTTGGTGCCGCGGTCGGTGATCTCCCAGAAGTGCGGGCTGTCCACCGCCATCAGCTCGTCGCGGATCGAGGTCAGGCGCGCCGCCTGCTCGTTGGCCATGTCGCGGTAGATCTCGCGCGCCGCGCTCTCATCACCGTGGACCAGGTAGTAGGCGGCGAGCTTCACCTGGGCCTTGCGGACGCCGCGCAGCGCGGCCTCCTTCTCGACTCCCTCGCTCTCCTTGTCGACCTGCAGGAACACGTTCAGGAGCGCGGCGCGCTCGGGAACCTGCAGGTCGAAGGCGAGCTCGTTGAGCGTGCACAGGTCGTACGCCGAGGTCTCCAGGATGAACCCCAGATCCATGCTGAAGGCGAGCTGGCCGTAGTACTTGAAGTAGTTGGCGATGGTCACCGCCACCCGCGCCGCGCCGTGGTGCAGCGACCACTCGGCGAGCAGGCGGTACTGGTTGAGGACGTTGTACGCCGTGCGCACGTCGTGGCTGTTGATCGTCGCCCGCAGGTAGGTGTTGAAGAACTTGAGCGCGACATCGAACGTCGGCTCATCGCCGCGGTGCAGGGCCGCCTCGGCGAGCCGCCGGGTGTTGGTCGCCAGCAGGTAGCAGATCTCGCGGTAGTTGTTCACCGCGCCGCGGTACAGCGCTTCGTACTGGCGCAGAATAAGGAACTCGAACCACGTCTTGTTCTTCTCGATCTCGCTGCGCGCCGAGTCGGTCAGGGAGATGAAATCGGGGTTGCCGCTGACCTCCGGACCGACCAGGAACCACTCCTTTTTCAGCTCGCTCTTTCCCTCCAGGTACTCGAGCATCAGATCGGCCAGGGTGTTCACCGCGGCCATCGAGATGCCCTTTTCCTGGTTCACCATCGAGTTCATCGCGATGTCGGAGAGCTGCTCCACGCCGTCGGCGGCCAGGTGCTGGACCTGCTCGCTCTGCGCCACCGTGGCGCCGCGCGGCCCGCGCTCGATGAGCTCCTGGGTCTCGCTGCGGATGCGGTAAAGGACATTTAGCGGCTTTACGAACGCCGACACGTAGGCAAAGTAGGGAAGCAGCGCCAGCACCGAGACGCTCATCAGCAGCATCGACAGGACGGTCGCGGCGGACGGGACGTAGGACTGGGTATAGGTGAACGAGACCCACAGCGCCTGCATGCCCGAGATGACGAACAGACCCATCACGATGAAGTTGATGCGCGCGCGGAAGAACAGCTCGGTCAGCCGGTGGGTGTAGCGGTTGGCGGCCAGCTCGACGATGATCGCGACCACCGAGATCGCCACGCCCAGCACCTGCGCCACCACCTGGCCGACGTTGCCCAGGGTGCTGGAGCCGATGTTCGGCTCCGGCCGCCGCAGCGCCGCCAGCAGCCCGCGCCCACCGTCGAGCAGCTCGCCGATGAGGAGCACCAGAAAGCCGATACCGGCCAGGACTACCAGCGGGCCGAGCCAGGTGCTCGTCCGCGGGCCGCTGCGCTCATCGGGCACCGGGGGCTGACCCTTGAGCGGGGGTCGCCGCGCTGCTCTCCGGCTCGGGGGTTTGCGCGGCTCGGACATCGGGGTCTCCACGAGCTTTAATCCTATTTCAGCCGCGGCGGAGTCTGCAAGGTAGGCAATTTCAGCCGGCTCGGGCGGCGCGCTCGGCTGTGCCCGAGGGCGCGCCCCAGGTCGGTGGCGTGGGCGTCGGCGTCTTAGGGCGTCCGCCGGAGCTTGCTACAGGCGGACGCGCAGCTCGTAGCGGCGGTTCTTGGCCTGCTTGGCCGGGGTGTTGTCGGGCTTGACCAGCGGCCGCTCGGAGCCGTAGCCGACCGAGATGATCTCGTCGCTCGGCACGCCGTTGGCCACCAGCTGCTTGACGATCGCCGCGGCGCGCTTGGCCGACAGCTGCTTGTTGTGGTCGGCGGCGCCGCGGCTGTCGGTGTGCCCCGAGACCTCGAACTTGAAGGCCGACATGCCCAGCCCATTGAGCTTCTTTTTGGCGTCGATCATGGACACCGCCAGCTTCTTCGACTTGGCGTCGCAGCCGGGCTCGAGCTCGTCGCTGTCGGTCTTGAACGTGCACTGGTTCTTGCGCGCCTCGGCGAGCAGCCGGTCGTTGATCTCTTTTTCCACCTTGCCGGTCACCGACTTGCCCACCGCCCCCTTGGTCGCCTCGACCGCCTTGTTGGAGACGGTCTTGCCGAGCTCACTGTTGGCGGCCTGCTTGACCGTGTCAAACAGGCCATCGGCCTGGGCAAGGGTCGGCAGCGCAGCAAGTACCAGGAGGACAAGGGTTGGTCTTCGCATTCCTACGAGGATAAATTTTTTGCCTTGGGCAGTCAGCCGAAATCGCGCCGCGCGCGCCTTGCAGCTGCCGCGCTCTCGTCGCTAGCAAGCCCAGCAAGGGCCTTTTCGACGACAAAAAAATTTCGATCTTTTTCTTTGCTTACTGCTCACACGATCAGTATCTTCGCCGCGCTTCAACGAACCCGAATTCACCAAGCCAATCAACCAATCATCTAGAAGCAAAGGAGTAAGCAATGAGCCTGACCTTTTACTACAGCCCGCAGTCGAGCGCGTCCCCGGTACACTGGACCCTGGAGGAGCTCGGCGTTCCTTATGAGAAGGTCAAGATTGACCTGAAGGCCAACCAGCAGAAGCAGCCGGAGTTCCTCAAGCTGAATCCGAACGGCCGCGTGCCGCTGCTCGTCCACGACGGCGTACCGATCTTCGAGTCGGTCGCGATTCAGCTTTACCTCGGCGAGACGTTCGGCGTCGAAAAGGGCCTGTACCCGCCGCCGGGGCCGCGGCGCGGTGAGGTGATGAAGTGGGTGGTGTGGACCAATGTCTCACTCGGCGATGCGCTGGGGCGCTTCGCGCGCAACCTCGGCGGCTGGGCGCCGGAGGACGAGCGCAACGCCAAGGCGGGCGCGGCGGCCAAGGCGGAAGTCGAAGGGCTCCTCAAGATCCTCGATGAGGCGCTGGACGGCAAGGAGTACCTTGTCGGCAACAGCTTCTCGATCGCCGACCTGCACCTGTCGTCGTGGATGGACTACGTGCGCATGATGAACGTCGATGTCTCGGGCTACGCGCGGGTGACCGCCTGGCTGGCGCGCTGCACCGCCCGCCCTGCCTGCTCCGTCGCCGACTAGGTTGCTTCCGCCCAGGAGGCGCGCGCGTCCTGGGCGCTGTTCTCGCCCGTCTTCATCCGATCAGTTCGCCTGGATGCGTTGTGCGTCAAAATCCTCCGGCACGCTCTTGTTGCCCAGCTCCCGAGTAAGTAAAGGCCGCTCTCCAAGGCCAAGCCTGAGCATGCACAAGCTCTGAAATGCTCGGCACTTGGCTGGCGGCAGGCTGCTGTGGGGCCGCCGCGAGTGGTCGGGGCATCGTCTTGACAAGCAGACGCGACGCGTTAATCTAGCGCCATTGACGCAATGCGTCACCCACAAGGAGATCGCACCATGGAGACCACCACCACCAGCCAGCCCGCGGCCCACCTGCAACTGAACGCCCAGGCGCTCCTTGCCTGGCTGCGCAGCCAGCTCACTGAGGCCAAGACCCAGTGGCACACCCTGCCGGCGACGCTGCAGACAGTCTGGGGACAGGCGCGGACGCAGCTCCGCAGCGCGCTCGACGTACCGACCCGCGAGGAGCTGCAGCTGATCACCGCCCGCGTCGATGAGCTCAACGCCAAGCTCGCCGCGCTGACCGCCGCCCCGCCGCCGGCGGCGGAGTCGCCCGCTCAGACCGCCGTCGCAGAGCCCGTCCCCGCGTCGGCCGCATCGCCCAAGCCCGCCCGCAACGGAGAAGAGAAGCGCTCGCGCAAGCACTAGCCGGCACCAGCCTCTCACCAAGTCGCGGCGCCGCTTCCGCTCTCGCCCTCCGCCTGTCCCATCTGTTATTCTCGTCGGCATCGGCATCCGATGCCGACAGGCGGAGCGGGAGTCAAGGTGGGGACCTCTCTGTACACGCGCAATCCCAGACTCTGTCTGCTCGGCCTCGTGCCGCTCCTGCTGCTCGCGGCGTGCCGCGGCCAGCCCGAGTGGCGGCGACGGGCCGCGCTCCTCCTGCGCGAGCCCGGCTTCCCGCGACCGCAGCCGCGCGCCCCGCGCTGCCTGAC
>DAOMZC010000104.1:0-12198 GCA_035437965.1 Pseudomonadota bacterium | reverse complement strand
GGACGGCGTCATCGCCGACTTCGAGGTCACCGAGGCGATGCTGCGCTACTTCATCATGCGCGCGCACAACCGCCGGACCCTGGTAAAGCCGCGGATCATCATCTGCGTCCCCTCGGGGATCACCGAGGTCGAGAAGCGCGCGGTGCGCGACTCGGCGCTGGCCGCGGGGGCGCGCGAGGTCTACCTCATCGAGGAGCCGATGGCGGCGGCGATCGGCGCCGGCCTGCCGATCACCGAGCCCTCGGGGAACATGATCGTCGACATCGGCGGCGGCACCACCGAGGTGGCGGTGATCTCGCTGGCCGGCATCGTGGTCAGCAAGTCCATCCGGGTCGGCGGCGACAAGATGGACGAGGCGATCGTCCAGCACATAAAGCGCAAGTACAACCTCCTCATCGGCGAGCGCACCGCCGAGGACATCAAGAAGCAGATCGGCTCGGCCTACCCGCTCGACGAGGTCCTGACGATCGACGTCAAGGGCCGCGACCTGGTGGCCGGCGTGCCCAAGACCCTGACCATCAACTCCGACGAGATCCGCGACGCCCTGGGCGAGCCGGTCAACGCCATCGTCGAGGCGGTGCGGGTGGTCCTGGAGCGCACGCCCCCCGAGCTTTCGGCCGACATCGTCGACAAGGGCATCGTGCTGTCGGGCGGCGGCTCGCAGCTCAAGAACCTCGACATGCTGCTGCGCGAAGAGACGGGGCTGCCGGTGTTCGTCTCCGAGACGCCGCAGCTGGCGGTGGTGCTGGGGTCGGGCAAGGCGCTGGACGAGCTGCGGCTGCTCAAAGAAGTGACGGTCTCGTAGCGGGGCGCAAGGTTGGATCTGCTCCGGCGCGCCCGACGGCTCCTCATCGCGGCAACGCTGCTCATGGCGCTGGCGCTTCTTCTGCGAGCCAGCACGCGCGCGCCCGAGCGCCAGACGCCCGTGGACCGGGTGGTGGTGCGCGTCACGGCGCCGCTGCAGTCGGGGGTCGGGCGGGTGCTCGGGCAGCTCAGCGGCTGGTGGGCGCACTACGTGGCGCTCGTCGGGGTCAAGCGTGAAAACGAGCGCCTGGCCCGGGACAACGCCGAGCTGCGGGCGCAGCTGGCCAGCCAGAGCGAGCTGGCGGCGCGGGCGGCGCGCCTGGAGAAGCTGCTCGAGCTGCGCAGCCAGGTGCTGACCGATACCGCGGCGGCCCAGGTCATCGGCGTCGAGACCTCGCGCCAGTTCCGCGTCCTGCGGGTGCGCCTGGATCGCGGCGGCGCCGAGGTGAAGCCGGGCATGCCGGTGCTGGCGGCCGGCGGGGTGGTCGGGCGCATCGCGCGCGTCGTCGGGCGGTTCTCGGATGTCCAGCTGGCGACGGATCCGAAGTCGTCGATCGACGTGGTGCTGCCGCGCACCGGCAGCCGCGGCGTCCTGAAGGGCGTGGCCAGCGACACCCGCTACGTATGCCGGATCGAGTACCTGGTGCAAAAAGACGAGGTGCAGGTCGGCGACACCGTCACGACCTCGGGCCTGGGGGCGATCTTCCCGCGCGATGTCTTCGTCGGCAAGGTGGTGCGGCTGCGGCGCACCGACGCCAGCCTCTACCAGGAGGTCGAGGTCGAGCCGGGCGTCGATTTCGGCAAGCTGCGCGAGGTCCTGATCGTCCTGTCACCGCCGCCCGCCCCGGACCCCGACCTCGGCAAGCGGCCGACCGACAGCGCCCGCGGCGTGGGGATCCCGCGATGAGCGGCGCCCGACTGCTGGGGCAAAATAGCCGGCGGCCCGTTAAGCGGACGGCGTGTCGCGGGCTCCTCGCTGGCGCGGACCCAGCACGCCGGCTCCCGCGGGAACCACTTGGGAGCGGCTGCCGGCAGAGCGGGTGCGGCGCCGGCCTTCGGGGGGCGGCGTGACCTGGCCGCGCGCCCTCGGGCTCCTGGCAGTGGCCTACCTGGCCCTCATCGTCCACAGCGCGCTGGCGGTCTATGTCGCGTGGCCGCTGCCGGATCTGGGCCTTCTGGTGGCGCTTTATGCGGGGCTGACCTGCAGGTTCATCGGCGGGGCGGTGGCGGCGCTGCGCGATGCCGGGCCGCTGGCGATGCTGGGCCTGGGGGCGGCGATGGGATATCTGTCGGACGTCATCTGCGGCACCCCGACGGGCCTGCGCGCCCTCGGGCTGGCGCTGCTGCTGCTGGGACTGCGGGCGCTGGCGCGTCAGCTCCTGGTGCGCAGCCCGGGGGCGGTGATGGCGGTGGCGCTGATCTTCACGCTGCTGTTTCGGGCGCTGCTCTCGGTGCTGCTGCTGCTGTTTGACAGCGGGACCGAGACCGCGCTGGCGGGCTGGCGGGCGGCGCTCGGGCAGGCGGCGACCACCGCGCTACTAGCCCCTTTGGTCTTTCATGTGTTAAGCCGCATCGACGCTCGCTTGTGGCGCGATCCGCGCGCGGCCGGGCTGAGTTATGGCAATGCTGGGTCGATTTACTAAAAACTCGTCGGGAAAGCTGCGGTTCGATCTGCGGGTCGGGCTCGGCTCGGCGCTGGGCCGGGCGGGCTCGGGGGCGCCGCTGCCGCTGTCGCCGATGGCGGGCGGGGCGATGCCGCCGAGCGCCGGGGCTCCGGCACCGCAGCAGCGGCTCGACGGCTCGCTGCGGGCGGCGGTCGCGGTGGTGGTGGCGATCTTCCTGCTGCTCGCCGGGCGGCTCGTCCAGCTGCAGGGCCTGCGCGGCGCCGAGTACTACCAGAAGAGCACCAACAACTTCATCCACGAGCGCGACTGGCCGGCGGTGCGCGGCCAGATCCGCGACCGCAACGGCGTCGTCCTCGTCGAGAACCGGCCGGCGTACAGCGTCTACGTCACGCCGCGCTTCCTCGTCGATGGCGAGGTCCAGCGGCTCGCCAAGTACCTCGAGCTCAGCGATGAGCAGCTGGCGGCGCTCACCGCCAAGCTGGGCGCCCGCCGCGGCCTCGAGCGGTTCAAGCAGGTGCTGGTCAGCGAGGAGATCACCCGCGACCAGATGGCGCTGCTCGAGTCGGAGAAGGAGTCGCTGCCGGGCGTCGACGTGGAGACGCGGGCGCACCGCTACTACCCGCAGGGCAGCCAGCTGGCGCACCTGCTCGGCTACATGAACCAGGCGAGCCCGGAGGACCTGCGGCGCGGCTACAAGAGCGGCGAGTACGTCGGCCGCTCGGGGCTTGAGCACCTCCTGGAGCCGCAGCTGCGCGGCGTGCCCGGGTTCGAGAAGTTCTTCGTCGACGCCCGCGGCCGGCGCAAGACCGAGAGCGAGATCGGCAAGATGGCGCAGCTGGCGGGGGCGGAGCTGCAGCGGGAGCCGATCCCGGGCCAGCACGCGGTGCTCACCACCGACCTCGGGCTGCAGCGCATCGTCGAGGAGGCGCTGCAGAAGCACCCCTCGGCGGCGGCGGCGGTGGTCGAGGTCGAGACGGGCAAGATCCTGGCCCTGGCCTCCTACCCGAGCCCCGACCCCAACCTGCTGACCGGGCGGCTGACGCGGGCCGAGGCGCAGCGCCTGGAGTCCGACCCCTTCCACCCGCTGCTCGACAAGGCGCTGCGCGAGAGCTACTACCCGGGCTCGACGTTCAAGGTGGTGCCGGCGCTGGCGGCGCTGGAGGAGCGGCTGATTAATCCCGACGAGAAGGTGCCGTGCTACGGCCGCTACGAGCTCGGCCGCCACGTCTTCCACTGCATGAAGAGCCACGGCCCGATGAACCTGCACGACGCCATCGTGCAGTCGTGCAACGTGTACTTCTACCACCTGGCCGAGAAGGTCGGCCTTGAGCGCATGGCGCGCATGGCGCAGCAGTTCGGCTTCGGTCAGCCCTCGGGCGTGGGCCTGGGCGAGACCGCGGGGTTTGTGCCGACGCTCGACTTCTACAAGAAGAACGGCGGCTTTCACGGTGGCTACGCGCTCAACACGGCGCTCGGTCAGGGGGCGGTGCGGGTGACCGTGCTGCAGCTGGCGCTGGCGTACGCGGCGCTCGGCAACGGCGGCCGCCTCTACCAGCCGCTGCTCGTCGAGCGCATCGAGAAGCCGGGCGGCGAGCTCGTGCACGAGAACCAGCCCGCCCTGCGCAGCGTGCTGCCGGTCTCGCCCGACTCGCTGGAGCGCATGCGCCAGGCGCTGGTCGATGTCGTGTCCGACATCAAGGGCACCGCCAACACCGCCTCGATCGAGGGCATCGACGTCGCCGGCAAGAGCGGCACGGCGCAGGTGCGCAAGAACCGGCGCGGTGAGTCGGCGGGCTGGGACCTTGCCAACTCGCACGCCTGGTTCGTCGGCTTTGCCCCGTCGCGGCGGGCCAAGATCGCGGTGGCGGTGCTGGTCGAGCACGGGGGCCTGGGCGGCCACGTAGCCGCCCCGACCGCGACCCGGATCATCCAGGGCTACTTCAACCAGATCGCCCCCGAGCAGCGCCCGCGCCCGCTGCTCGCGGCCGAGCCGCCGCGGCTGCGCACCACGCTACCCACCGCCGGCGGCTCGCGCTAGGACGCCCCAGCCAGCATGTCGGAGCTCCGTCGGCCGCTCGCCTTCTTCGCCTGGCCGCTGCTCGTGGCGGTGCTGGCGATCGTGGCGATGGGCCTTATAAACCTGTACTCGGCCACCCAGGTCGCGCCCAAGGGGCTGTTCGGCACCCAGCTGTTCTTCTACGGCGTCGGGGTGGTCCTGGTGGTGATCGCGGCGGCGGTGGACCTGCGGGTGCTGCAGCGGCTGGCGATGCCGTCGTACCTCTTGGTGCTGGTGATGCTGGTGGTGGTGCTGCTGGCGGGCAAGGTGGTGAACGGCTCGCGGCGCTGGCTGGGGCTCGGCAGCTTCGGGGTGCAGCCCTCGGAGCTGATGAAGCTGACCCTCATCCTGGCCTACGCGCGGCTGTTCTCGTCGGACCCGCCCGACCTGCAGGCGCGGCCGTGGCGCTACGCGGTGAGCTGGCACCTTTTGCTGCTGCTGCCCGCGCTGCTCATCCTCAAGCAGCCGGATCTGGGCACGGCGCTCTTGTGCGTGATGGTCGCGGCGTCGATGCTGCTGCTGGTGCCGCTGCCGGGGCGGGTCAAGGCGGCGGTGGCGGCGCTGGATCTGTCGGCGGCGACGGCGATCTTCCTGTTTGGCCTCAAGACCTACCAGAAGAAGCGGTTCCTGACGTTCCTCGATCCGAACAGCGATCCGACGGGGGCGGGGTGGCACGCGCGGCAGGCGATCTTCGCCATCGGCAGCGGGCGCCTGCTCGGCAAGGGCTACCTGCGCGGCACCCAGAACCAGCTGCAGTTCCTCCCCGAGCACTGGACCGACTTCCCGTTCGCGGTGTGGGCCGAGGAGTGGGGCCTCGTCGGCTGCCTGGCGATGCTGTTGTGTTTCCTGCTGCTCATCCTGTGGTCGATCTACCTGGCCAACGAGGCGCGCGACCGTTTCGCCCGCTACCTGGCGATCGGCTGCACGAGCCTCCTGTTCTGGCACACGGCGATCAACATCGGGATGGTCATCGGGATGGCGCCGGTCGTCGGGGTGACGCTGCCGCTGGTCTCGTATGGGGGCTCCAGCCTGCTCACCGTGATGCTGACGCTGGGGCTCTTGATGAACGTCTCGACCCGTCGCTACTCTTATTAGGCGGGAGGTCAGGCGCTGACCGCTTTGGCGCGCTCGATCATCTCGCGGATGAGGCGGGCCTCCTCGGCGGGGTCCTGCTTGATGGCGGGGCCCTCGAGGTCGCGCTCGCGGTAGGTGTCCTTGGGCAGGTCGTCGAGGAAGCGGCTGCGGCTGCGCAGCTCGGGGCGGTTGTTGCGCTGGCGGGCCCAGCTCATGTAAAGGCGCTCGCGGGCGCGGGTGATGCCGACGTAGGCGAGGCGGCGCTCCTCGGCGATGTCGGACGGCTGGGCGCCATCGCCGTCGCCGCCGCCGCTGGCGAGGGTGAAGTCGGCCTCGCGCGGGTAGAGGCTGCGCTTGTGCGGCAGGAGCTCTTCTTCGAGGCCGATGAAGAACACGACGCGGAACTCCAGGCCCTTGGCCCCGTGCAGCGTCGACAGGGTCACCGCGTCGCGCAGGCTGTCGTCGGCGTCGTCGTCCTGCGAGGTCAGCGCCAGGCGGTTCAGGTAGCCGAGGAGGTCGAAGCCGGGCCCGGCGCGCTCGGCGTAGCGCTGCAGGCTGGCGAGGAAGTCGCTGAGCGAGCGGTGCCGCCGCTCCGCCTGCAGGGCGGTCGGCCCCGAGCGCGTCAGGTCGTCGTGCACCCCCATCTCGCGCAGGAAGCGCTCGGCGGCGCTGTGCAGCTTGTCCGGCGCGGCCTGCATGATGTGCGAGCGGTAGCGCTGGACGCCGTCGACAAAGGTGGTCAGCGCGGCGCGCGCGCGGTCGCTCAGCACCTCCCCCAGGTCGAGTCCGTGATCGGGCCCGTGATCGAGCCCGTGGTCCGGTTCGCCGGAAGTGGCGGGCTTGCGGCTCGGCAGCGGCGGCGCGAACAGCCCACCCTGCTGCTGCGCCGCCGCATCCTTGGCGGCGCCGCTGCGGACGATCGCCGCCATCGCCTCCCACAGCGAGCTGTCGCGGCGGAGCTTGCGCGCCTCCTTGTGGGCCGCGGTAAGCCGCTCCATCGCCCCCGGCCCGAGGCCCCGCGGCGGGTAGTTGACCACCCGGCGCAGCGCGATCTCGTCGTGCGGGTAGGCGAGCACCTTGAGGTAGGCGATGGCGTCCTTGACCTCCTTGCGCTCGAAGAAGGCGGTGCCGCCGATGAGCCGGTAGTCGATGCGAGCCTGGCGCAGCGCCTCTTCGATCGCCTCGCTCTGCTTGGTCGCGCGATACAGGATGGCGATGTCGCGCAGCTGGTAGCGGCGCGAGGCCAGCAGGTGGTCGATCTGCTCGGCAACGAAGGTCGCCTCGGCGGCTTCGTCGGGGGCGGCCACCACCTCGATCACCTCGCCGTCGCCCTGGCCGGTCCACAGGGTCTTTTTGTGGCGCAGGGCGTTCTTGGCGATGACCGCGTTGGCGGCGCGCAGGATGGTCCCGGTCGAGCGGTAGTTCTCCTCGAGCTTGATGACCTTGGCGCCGGGGAACTGCTCGCCGAACTCCAGGATGTTCTTGGTCTCGGCGCCGCGCCAGCCGTAGATCGACTGATCGTCGTCGCCGACCACCGCCAGGTTGCCGTGCTTTTCGCAGAGCAGGCGCAGAAGATCGAGCTGGCAGCGGTTGGTGTCCTGGTACTCGTCGATCATCAGGTGCGAGAAGCGCGACTGCCAGCGGTGGCGCACCGCTTCGTTTTCGCGCAGGAGGCGCAGCGTCTCGACCAGCAGGTCGTCGAAGTCGAAGGCGTGCAGGGCGCGCATGCGCTCGGCGTAGCGGGGGTAGACCTCGGCGGTGTAGCCGTCGTACTCGGTGACGCTGCGGGCTTTTTTGAGCTGCTCGATGAAGGCGGCGGGGGTGAGGGCGGCGTTCTTGCAGCGGCTGATCCGGCTGAGGATGCCCTTGATGTCGAGGCGGCGGTCGGCGACGCGGGCGTCGCGCAGGATCTCGCGCAGGACGCCGAGCTGGTCGGCGGTGTCGTAGATCGTAAAGCCGCCCGACATGCCGAGCGCCGCCTGCTCCGCCTTGAGGATGAGCAGGCCCAGGGAGTGAAACGTCGACAGCGTCACCAGGCGCGCCTGCTGCGGCGGGCAGAGGCGCTCGACGCGCTCGCGCATCTCGTCGGCCGCCTTGTTGGTGAAGCTGACCGCGAGCAGCGACTCCGGGCGCACGCCGCGGGCCAAGAGGTAGGCGATGCGGTAGGTGATGACGCGGGTCTTGCCCGAGCCGGCGCCGGCCAGCACGAGCAGGGGTCCATCGGTGGTGGTCACCGCCTCGCGCTGGGGCGGGTTGAGCTCGGCGAGTCGGATGCGCATGGCGGCCAACAGGAACACAGCTCCGCGGCCGGCGCAATTTGTTAGCCGGCGGGCGCGCCGCTGACGGACACCGCTGAGCCCCACAGCGCGCGCCGGCCGCTGAGCCGGCCGGCCGCCTGGGAACAGCTTCGCGTAACAGGGGACTACGGCGGCGGACGCCGGTTGCCGGCAGCCGGTGGTGGTGCGCCGCGGGACCGCGGCTTCAGCGGGCCAGGGCGTGGCCGCGGCGGAAGCTCGCGCCGCCGCGATCGTCGCGCAGCACGGTGAAGAAGAAGACCACGCCGTCGGGAGCCTCGATGGCGGCGCGGGCCGCGGGCGGCTGCCAGCCGACGGAAGCGCGCGCGCGCTGCGGGCACTGCGCCGGCTCTTGCGGGCAGCCGAGATCGAGGAAGCTGCCGCGGCCCGCTTCCAGGGTCCCGGCAGTGGTAAAAAAGGATATTCCAAGGATCTCGGGCCGCTCCAGCTCGGGGTGCTGGGGATCGGGCTCGGCCTCCACCGCGTCGGCGGCGCGCTCGGCGGCGAGGGTCAGCTGGGGGCGCTGGGAATCATCCAGGTCGGCCGTGAGCCGGGGGTAATCGGCGGCGCCGGTGGTTAGCTCGCCCAGCGGCTCGGCGGTGCCCAGGTAATACCCGGCGAGGGCCGGGTTGCGGTTTGGGTGCCCGGCCGCCGACACCTTGATGCGCTTGACCGCGATCACGCAGTGGTCGGGGTCGGGCGACACGCCGCCGCGCAGCAGCGCCTGGTCGTGACACGCCGCCGCGCCGCCGGGCAGCGCCTCGTCGGCGGCAATGAGGGTGAGCACCAGCGTATACGGCAGCTCTGCCCGCACCGGGGGCACGAGCCGCGTCGCCGGACCGGGCAGCGCCTCCAGCAGCTGCTCGTCGGCGGTCAGCTTGCCGTCCACCATCCCGCACGGGACCGGCGGGCTCGCGGAATCGGTCAGCCGGCAGGCGCGCCACTGCACGCTCAGGCCGCGTGGCGTCGGGGTGCCGACCAGTCGCCCACCGAGCTCGCCGCCAAGGTCTGCCGGCAGCCCGAAGCGCGGGTGGATGACGATCAGCGCCGACGCCGCCACCATCTCCCCGGGCCGCACCTCGGGCGGCTCGGCGGCGATCGCCAGCACGCGCAGCTTGCCCGCCGGATCGACAACTCCGCCGACCTCGCTCGGCTCTGCCGCGATAAGCCAGCTCGGCTGGAACTGCGGGCCGCACTGCAGGCTGGTGCCAAGCAGCGCGAGCCCGGCGAGCAGTCGCAGCCGCCCGTGTCGGGGCCCGCGCTCGCGCTCACCCTCGATATCCTGGCGCTGCCGCAGAGGCCCTCCCCGCCGGCGCCTACTTGCCGACTACGCGCTCGATCTCTTCGCGGATCATGTGGACCGGCGCGATGAGCGCGTCCTGAGCGCCGCGGTTGAACATCCACCGCGCCAGCGCCCCGCTGCCCGACAGCTTGCTGCCCGGCTTGAGGTTCGGCACGATGCGCACGAAATAGGCGTGAATCGTGTTGTAGTGCCCGGCCGGATCCTTCTCGGGAATGAGCAGGCTGCTCAGGCGGTACTCGCTCGCCTCGTAGTAGGAGTCATCGAGGGTGCGCTCGTTGTCCTTTTTATCCTTGAACTTGGCCAGGCGCTGCTTCTCGGCGGCGGTGGCGGGGCGGCTCGTGTAGGTGAGGACGGCGATGCCGCTCGGCAGCATGGCGGTCTCCATGTCCTGCACGGCGTAGCTGTCGCGCAGGCCGAACAGGCCGGCGCCGAAGGGCATGCGAAACGCCAGGAACCCGCTGTGCTGGCGCACCGTCGCGCCGGCGCCCCACTGCGACTCGGTCGCGGTCTGCCACGGCCCGAGATCGAGGAACTGGTCCATCAGGGGGTGCTTGATGTTGGCGCTGCGATCGGCCAGCCGGTAGATGATCTGCAGCGGCGCCACCTTACGGTAGCGGGCGATGATGAAGGCGCCGGGCAGGCGGCCATCTTCCTTGCGGTACACGACGATCGGCAGCGCGGTGCCTTTGCCGTCGAGCTGGGCCGGCATCTGCGGCCCCAGGGTCTGCTCGATCGGCGCTCCCTTGTCCATCGGGGCCCCCGGGTCGAGGGCCAGCCAAGCCGTGGCCAGGGCCGGCGCGGTCTGACGGAGCAGCGCCGCGAGGTCACCGCCCTCGGCCTTGTAGTCGCGCAGCGCACTCACCACGCTGCTCGGCAGCGGCGCCGCCAGCACCGGAGCGGCCGCGCTGGCGAGCACCACACCGAGCGCGCACAGCGCCCGCTGCCAGCGCCGGCAGGACCTTGGACCGCGAGTCGGGGACATCGGCATTGCTCTCTCCAGAAAAGGTGACGCGCCGCGGCACCGGGTCGGGGTCATCTTGGCGCATCACCGACGGCAGCCGGCAACGCGCCGCGGCAGCGTCCGCCGCGAGCCTTGCGGGCCGCGAGCGACCGCCACCAGCGCCAAAGCGACCGAAACATAAGCCAGCTGGCGGGACGCGGCAACTGGTCCTGACTCAAGGTAGGCAGCCGGGCTGACAAGGCCGCGGCCACCGGGCGACGGACCGCGCGGGCCCGGCAGTGGGGGCGAGATTCGTCAGCCATTTCCACCACTTGCCCGCCGCCCCGCGGGCCGGTCTTTTTTGCGCGCCAGTGCGTTGCCGTCGACAAATTGCCGGCAGCTCGGCTGCAGCGACGGGGCCGCCTCGGTCTCGGGTTTGCGGTGGCCGGCCCTGTCTTGGTAGGGTAGAAGGATGCCCTCTCGGCCGCACGGACGCGCTAATGCGCCTCCTTCGCAGCCTCCCCGCGCCTTGTCGACCTCGGGACCCCAGCGCGGGCCCCGCGGCGCCGAGGTGCGTCGCAAAAAGGCGCGGCGGGTGTGGCTGTGGGCGGTCGCCGGGTCGCTGCTATGGCACGGCGTGGTCGCGCTGCCCGGCATCGCCCGCCTGCAGGACCCGCCCGAGCGAGACCTCGAGATCACCTATATGGCGCCCGAGGAGGCCAGCGAGCCGACGCCCCCGACCGAGGCGCCGCCGCCCCCCGCGCCGCCCGAGGAAAAGACCAAGACCGCGGAGCAGAAGCCGCCGCCCAAGCCCAAGCCCGAGGAGCCGCCGCCCGAGCCCGATCAGCGCCTGCAGGCCAAGAAGCCCGAGCCGGAAAAGCCCAAGCCGCCCGAGCCGCCGCCGCTCGAGGTGACGCCGATGCCGCACCTGAAGATGGTCGATCAGGAGCAGTTCCCCGACGAGCAGGACAACGACCAGGCGCGCTTTCTGGCCCAGAAGAACCACCGCGCCGCCGAGGACACCCAGTCCAACAGCCGCAACCTCGTGCAGAACATGCAAGGCGAGGCGGTGCCGAGCGCGCCCGCCAACGCCGGCGACAAGCCGGGCGAAAACGAGCGCAAGGTCGCCGAGCTGCAGGACCGCCCCGGCGATCCCAAGCACCTGCCGATGGGCGCCCCGCCGGGCCTGGCCGCGCCGGCCCCGCCGTCGCTGGCGATCTCGCCGCTGGCCATGCGGAGCCCGCAGCAGGAGACGCCCAAGTCGACCGCGCCCGAGGTCCGCGAGCTGTCGCCCGAGGGGCTGGAGGTGCAGCGCTCGGCGATCGGCCCCGACGCCCTGCACTCGCAGGGCAAGTCCGAGCGGGCGGTGGGCGACCCCGGCCAGCCCGGCGAGAGCCCGTTCCGCCTGAACCACCACGACTACGACCGCGTCATCGGCTACGACGTTGCCGAGGCCGAGCGGCGCAACGCGGCGCTGGCGCAGAAGTCGCACGCCCCCGGCCGCTGGGATCGGCTGGAGATGAAGCAGGCGCTCTTGCGCTCGGCGCTGGAGAACTTCACCCCCAACGTGCGCGTCGGCAACCAGAGCGAGCTCGGCACTCGCGCCCACCCCTTCGCCGCCTACATCGCGGCCGTCCACCGCCAGATCCACAAGTTCTGGGGCGACGGCTTCCTCGCCGAGCTCGACGCCAAGCCGAGTCTGGGACTTTATCCCCTGAACCTGGTGACGGCGCTGGAGATCTCGCTGAAGCCCGACGGGACGATCAACCAGGTGATCATCAGCCGGCCGTCCGGGGTGCTGCCGTTCGATGCCGCGGCGCTCGAGTCGGTGCACATGGCGGCGCCGTTCCCCACGCCGCCGCAGTCGATCAAGAGCCGCGACGGCAACGTCTACGTCACCTGGCTGTTTCACCGCGATGACCGGCAGTGCGCCACCGATTTCGTCAACGCTCACATCCTGACCACGCCCGGCAAGCCGGCCCCGCCGCCCGCCGCCGCCCCCGCGCCGCCGCGGGTGGCGGGAAACGAGCTTGGGAGTAAGGGGCCGCCGCCGGCTCCCTCGCTGAGTCGCCTTGCTGGCGGGCTGCGCCCGGGCGCGGCCA
>DAOMZC010000103.1:0-12203 GCA_035437965.1 Pseudomonadota bacterium | reverse complement strand
GCCGCGGGCGGATCGTTTGCCGCTCGGTCTCTCTTAGTAGCTGCCTTATCAGGCTTGATGTCGCGGTGGACTGACCCCACCGTCGCGGCTCATCGGTCGGAGGTTCCGCGCCGACGAGCCGCGCCGGAAAATCACGGCTCGCTCAGGGCTTGCACTCTGGGATGGTCAGCGTGCTCGCGCCAAAAGCGATGGGGCACGTAGTCGCGCTGTCGAAGTCCGGGAGGTTGCTGCGGGTCAGCGCGGTCGCGCCGGTGGTCGCGGCCAGGGGGATGGTCGGGATGACCTGGCTGCGCGGCAGCGCTCTGCCGGTGCGCAGGTACTCGTACATCCGGTCCAGCGCCACCTGGAAGTAATAGTCGAGCGGGATCTGGGTGTCGATGGCGTAGGCCTTGTTCAGGCTGTCCAGGTGATTGGCGTGCGTGACCTCGACGTAGGACAGCTTGCTCGCCGCGCCTTCGGTGGTCTGGTTAAGGCCGTAGTAGGCGCGCGAGGTGAAGTTTGGGTGGAGCAGCGCGTCGTCGCGGCCGTGGACGATGAGGGCCGGCTTGCCGCGCAGGTTGGCGCTGGCGAGGACTTCCTTGATCCCGGCCTGCACGCGCCGCGCCCGTGCGAGCTCGTCGCCGCTCAGCGGGGCGCCGGTGCCCTCGCGCACGCCATCGGTGCCGGTGTACAGGTGGCGCAGGCACAGCGCGCCGGCCAGGTACTCATCGATGTTGCCGTCGGCGTCTTTGGTCAGGCGGAAGTTCTGCCCGCGACCGCCGCTGCCGCTGTTGTTGATGAGCGTGGTGCCGTTTGACGGCGGCACGCCGTTGCTCACGGCAAAGTCGCTGGCGAGCAGCGCCTCGCTCTTGGCGGTCACGGTGCCGTCTGCAGCGGTCGCCGCCAGGCTGTAGCCGCACAGGTTGTCGGCAACGCTGAAGCGCCCGTAGGCGTTGGCGTAGGTGACGGCGATGCTGGAGTAGACGTAGTTGGCGTTGTAGGGGTGGGCGATGATGTCCGAGCCCTCCAGCGTGCCGAACTCGGTCAGCAGCTGCTGCGCTTCCGCCGCCTGCTCGGCCAGGGTGCCCGTGGTGAGCAGTCCCGCCTTGCGCAGCGCGGCGCAGCGTCCCGCAAGCCCCGCCGGCGCGCCGCCCATCATCGGCGGGCCCTTGGCGGGATCGCTGCCGGGTGCGATCAGGGTCATGGCGCTGGCGCACGGCTGAAAGACATTGTAGTAGCTGATGTAGTCGTACAGCGGCCGCCCGAGCTGCTGCTTGGTGAAGCTGCGGTCCCACTGCTTGATCGTGAATCCGAGCTCCGCCCCGAGGTCGCGCGGGTTGACGTTGGGCTCCCCCGCCACCACCCCATCGATAAGGCCACGCGTGTCCTGCTCTGCCGCGCGCAGCACCGCGGCGCCGCCGTTGGACACGCTGGCGGCGATGACCACAGTACTCTCCTTGGTCACCGTCTGCAGCGTCCCCGACTCCCCTGCCTGGCCGTAGTTTTCCTGCAGGTTGAGCACGTAGAACGCAAACTCAATCGCCTGCAGGACGTTCTGCCCCCACGCCGCCTCCGGGTTCTGCTGCGAGTGGGCGTGCTTCTGCGCGATGCGCTGCGGGAAGCGAGTCTTGAACGTCGGCAAATCGAGCTGCGCGCTGCCCTGAGCGCGGAAGCTGGCGCGCTCGACGAGGCTGGCGATGCTGCCGCGCGTGCCGTCGATCCCGCTGCTCGTATCGGCGTCCAGGTCGTGCACGCCGCTGCCGGTGCCCTTGTCCGTATGGACCACCGCGCAGCCGTTCTTCAGCCCCCACTCACCGCCGGTGCCGATCGCGCCGTAGACCCCGCGCGAGCCGGACGACACGGTCACAAGGAGGCACGCCTGCTTGGGATCGAAGGTGCTCGGGATCTGCACCAGCATCGCCACGTTCTTGCTGCCGGTCCCGTCATCGGCGTAGGCCAGGTACTCGCGGCCCGCGATCTTGCCGTCGGCGCCGACGCGCGTAAATGGGCCGGCGACCGCCGGACCGTAAAGGGTGCCGTAGCCGGCCGCCGGTCGGGTGTCCTTGAGCGCGCGGTATTGATTTACCACCGTCAGCTTGCGCAGCTCGGCGGCGGTCGGGTGCGCGGGGTCGACCGGGGTCGCCGCGGCGGTGGGCAGGCCGCTCTGGCCAAAGCCGGCGGTCAGCAGATCGTCGCTTGTGCCGTCGTAGCGGGCGGAGACGACCGGCCCCTTGACGAACGCCGGCAGGCTGTTGACCGCCAGCGGTGTCGGGGCGGCCAGATCGCCGGGGCCCGGGTTCGCATCGCCCCTACCTTCATCCTTGACGGTGCAGCCGGCCGCGGCCAGCAGGAAGCCGGCTCCGAGGCCGCTTATCAGTCCGATCACATGTCGCATGTTTCACTCCCAGTTAGCGCCGCGAGTGTAAGCCGCGAGGTGCGAAGCCGGGTGGACAACTGCACGCGCCCGAGCCGATTCTTCCGCCCCTTTTTCCGCCCGCCGCGATCAGGCGGCGCTGGCGACGGGCAAGCGCCAGCGCGACTTTTCGCGGTGGACTGACCCCACCGTCGCGGCTCATCGGTCGGAGGTTCCGCGCCGACGAGCCGCGCCGGAAAATCACGGCTCGCTCAGGGCTTGCACTCTGGGATGGTCAGCGTGCTCGCGCCAAAAGCGATGGGGCACGTAGTCGCGCTGTCGAAGTCCGGGAGGTTGCTGCGGGTCAGCGCGGTCGCGCCGGTGGTCGCGGCCAGGGGGATGGTCGGGATGACCTGGCTGCGCGGCAGCGCTCTGCCGGTGCGCAGGTACTCGTACATCCGGTCCAGCGCCACCTGGAAGTAATAGTCGAGCGGGATCTGGGTGTCGATGGCGTAGGCCTTGTTCAGGCTGTCCAGGTGATTGGCGTGCGTGACCTCGACGTAGGACAGCTTGCTCGCCGCGCCTTCGGTGGTCTGGTTAAGGCCGTAGTAGGCGCGCGAGGTGAAGTTTGGGTGGAGCAGCGCGTCGTCGCGGCCGTGGACGATGAGGGCCGGCTTGCCGCGCAGGTTGGCGCTGGCGAGGACTTCCTTGATCCCGGCCTGCACGCGCCGCGCCCGTGCGAGCTCGTCGCCGCTCAGCGGGGCGCCGGTGCCCTCGCGCACGCCATCGGTGCCGGTGTACAGGTGGCGCAGGCACAGCGCGCCGGCCAGGTACTCATCGATGTTGCCGTCGGCGTCTTTGGTCAGGCGGAAGTTCTGCCCGCGACCGCCGCTGCCGCTGTTGTTGATGAGCGTGGTGCCGTTTGACGGCGGCACGCCGTTGCTCACGGCAAAGTCGCTGGCGAGCAGCGCCTCGCTCTTGGCGGTCACGGTGCCGTCTGCAGCGGTCGCCGCCAGGCTGTAGCCGCACAGGTTGTCGGCAACGCTGAAGCGCCCGTAGGCGTTGGCGTAGGTGACGGCGATGCTGGAGTAGACGTAGTTGGCGTTGTAGGGGTGGGCGATGATGTCCGAGCCCTCCAGCGTGCCGAACTCGGTCAGCAGCTGCTGCGCTTCCGCCGCCTGCTCGGCCAGGGTGCCCGTGGTGAGCAGTCCCGCCTTGCGCAGCGCGGCGCAGCGTCCCGCAAGCCCCGCCGGCGCGCCGCCCATCATCGGCGGGCCCTTGGCGGGATCGCTGCCGGGTGCGATCAGGGTCATGGCGCTGGCGCACGGCTGAAAGACATTGTAGTAGCTGATGTAGTCGTACAGCGGCCGCCCGAGCTGCTGCTTGGTGAAGCTGCGGTCCCACTGCTTGATCGTGAATCCGAGCTCCGCCCCGAGGTCGCGCGGGTTGACGTTGGGCTCCCCCGCCACCACCCCATCGATAAGGCCACGCGTGTCCTGCTCTGCCGCGCGCAGCACCGCGGCGCCGCCGTTGGACACGCTGGCGGCGATGACCACAGTACTCTCCTTGGTCACCGTCTGCAGCGTCCCCGACTCCCCTGCCTGGCCGTAGTTTTCCTGCAGGTTGAGCACGTAGAACGCAAACTCAATCGCCTGCAGGACGTTCTGCCCCCACGCCGCCTCCGGGTTCTGCTGCGAGTGGGCGTGCTTCTGCGCGATGCGCTGCGGGAAGCGAGTCTTGAACGTCGGCAAATCGAGCTGCGCGCTGCCCTGAGCGCGGAAGCTGGCGCGCTCGACGAGGCTGGCGATGCTGCCGCGCGTGCCGTCGATCCCGCTGCTCGTATCGGCGTCCAGGTCGTGCACGCCGCTGCCGGTGCCCTTGTCCGTATGGACCACCGCGCAGCCGTTCTTCAGCCCCCACTCACCGCCGGTGCCGATCGCGCCGTAGACCCCGCGCGAGCCGGACGACACGGTCACAAGGAGGCACGCCTGCTTGGGATCGAAGGTGCTCGGGATCTGCACCAGCATCGCCACGTTCTTGCTGCCGGTCCCGTCATCGGCGTAGGCCAGGTACTCGCGGCCCGCGATCTTGCCGTCGGCGCCGACGCGCGTAAATGGGCCGGCGACCGCCGGACCGTAAAGGGTGCCGTAGCCGGCCGCCGGTCGGGTGTCCTTGAGCGCGCGGTATTGATTTACCACCGTCAGCTTGCGCAGCTCGGCGGCGGTCGGGTGCGCGGGGTCGACCGGGGTCGCCGCGGCGGTGGGCAGGCCGCTCTGGCCAAAGCCGGCGGTCAGCAGATCGTCGCTTGTGCCGTCGTAGCGGGCGGAGACGACCGGCCCCTTGACGAACGCCGGCAGGCTGTTGACCGCCAGCGGTGTCGGGGCGGCCAGATCGCCGGGGCCCGGGTTCGCATCGCCCCTACCTTCATCCTTGACGGTGCAGCCGGCCGCGGCCAGCAGGAAGCCGGCTCCGAGGCCGCTTATCAGTCCGATCACATGTCGCATGTTTCACTCCCAGTTAGCGCCGCGAGTGTAAGCCGCGAGGTGCGAAGCCGGGTGGACAACTGCACGCGCCCGAGCCGATTCTTCCGCCCCTTTTTCCGCCCGCCGCGATCAGGCGGCGCTGGCGACGGGCAAGCGCCAGCGCGACTTTTCGCGGTGAACGATCCCATGCGCATGCGCCGCCGCCAGGGCCTGGGTCACCTGCATGGTGATGTCGACGGCCTGGCTGACGTGCAGCTGGCGGTCGGCGAAGCTCTCGGAGAACGAGTACAGCGAGATCCCGTTTACGTACTCCATGACCAGGTAGGCAAGGCCGGAGCGGGTGCGCCCGAAGTCGTAGATGTGGACGATGTTGGGGTGGACCACGCTGCTGGCGGTGCGCGCCTCGCGCTGAAAGCGGCGCAGCATCAGCGGGTCGCCGAGCAGCTCGCGCCGCAAGAGCTTGAGCGCGAAGACCCGATCGAGCACCGCGTGGCGGGCCAGATAGACGATGCCCATGCCGCCCTCCCCGAGGATCTTCTGCAGCACGAAGCGCTCGTCGAGGACCTCGCCGATCATGTCCCCGAGCTCGCCGCCCTTGTCCTTGTGGGCGGCCACAAGCGGGGTGCCGTCGTGCGGGCAGAACTCCTCAAGGCCGACGAAGGTGGCCTTGCACTGCGGGCAGACGTGCTGCCACATGGCTTGCTGCTTCATCACGAGCGCTCCCCCCCAACCTGACGATCGTCGCGGAATCTCCAGCTGATTCTACCCGAGGCGGGTCGAATTTGACACCCGCGGCCGGCCGGGGCTCGTGTAGGGTTTGCAAAAATGTCCGCGCATGCCCGCCTTGCCGATCTATACGCCAAAAAGCCCGTCATCCTGGCGCCGATGGAGGACGTCACCGACGTCGTGTTCCGCCGGCTCTGTCGGCGCCTTGGGGCCACGGTGTGCATGACCGAGTTCGTCAACGTCGAGCAGCTCTTGCGCGGGGCGGCGAGCGCGCGGCGCAAGGCGACGCTGGCCGCTGACGACGAGCTGACCGGCATCCAGATCTACGGCGCCGATCCGCAGAACCTTGCCGCGGCGGCGCAGGTGGCGGAGGCCGCGGGTCCGCTGTTCATCGACATCAACTGCGGCTGCTGGGTGCCCAAGATCGTCGCCCGCGGGGCCGGCGCCGGCTGGCTGCGCAACCCGGCGGCGATGGTCGAGATGGCGGCGATGGTGGTCCGCATGGTGAGCCTGCCGGTGACCATAAAGACGCGCATCGGCTGGGGCCCCGAGTCCGAGATGCCCATCGTCGACCTGGCGCGCCGGCTTGAGGACGTCGGCGTCCAGGCGCTCACCGTCCACTGCCGCACCGCCAAGCAGGGCCACCTGGGAGCCGCCGACTGGTCGTGGGCGGCCAAGGCGCGCGCGGTGGTAAAGATTCCGGTGCTGGTAAACGGCGACGTCTGCTCGGCGGAGGGCGCCCACCGCGCCCTCGCCGAGACCGGCTGTGCCGGCGTCATGATCGGCCGCCGCGCCATCGGGCACCCCTGGGTCTTCCGCGAGGCCCGCGCCCTGCTTGACGAGGGTCGCGACCATCCGCCGCCGACCGCCGCCGAGCGCCTCGAGCTGTGCCGCATCCACCTGCAGGAAAACGTCGCCGCGCGCGGCGAGCCTTACGGGGTCGAGATCACCCGCCGCCACTTCCCCGGCTACCTGAGCGGCCTGCCCGAGGCCGCGGCGCTGCGCCAGGCGCTAAACCGCTGTAGCTCGCTAAGCGGCTGCATCGCCATCCTGGAAGAAGCAAGGGCCCACTGCCTCCTCGCTGCATAAAGGCTGCCCCCTCGCTGTAAAGGCTTCCGCCTCGCGGCATGGGCCGCCGCATTTTTTTCTGAAGCAGAATCAGGACGATAGGTGATATGGTAAAGGCGCGGTCCTGCTTGCGCATCACGGCCCCGGGACCCAGGAGAAACCATATGCCTCGTCCCAAGTCGCCATCGCGTGTCAAGGGTCCCTACAGTGAGCGCGGCGGAACCCGCTTCCGCCTGCGCATCGTTGAGAACAGCAGCAAGAAGGACCTGTACTTCAGCAGCCAGGAGGAGGCGCTGGCGATCATGGCCGACCTGCAGCGCGAGCTCGGCTCGGTCGCGCAGCGGCGCCTCGGCGAGGTCATCGACGAGTACTGCAGCGAGAAGGAGCACCTGGGCCGCGCCAAGGCGCAGACCTGCAGCGATCAGCGCGAGCGCCTGCGCTTCTTCCTGCGCGATCACCTGGAGCAGGACCTCAAGGTGCTCACCCCTCTAGGCGCCGCCGCGCTATACAAGGCCGCGGTGCAGGAGCCGACGCCCAAGACCGGACGCCCGATGGCCGCCGCCTCGCACCGCTTCTACCTCAGCCTGGCCAAGACGTTCTTTGCCTGGGCGGAGCGGAAAAAGTACGTCTCGGTAAACCCGTTCAAGGAAGTGCAGCCGGTCGGCCGCGTCAGCACCGGCAAGCCGCAGCTGCGCATCGATGAGGCGCAGCAGTTCGTGACGGTGGGCCTCCGGCTCTTTGATGAAGAAGAGGACCTGCTGGCGCTCGGCGGCGTGATGGCCCTGCTCATGGGGCTGCGGGCGAGCGAGGTGCTGCTGCGCCAGGTGCGCGACATCGATCGCGGGGCGACGATCCTGTGGATCGATGGCGGCAAGACCCGCAACGCGCGGCGCTACCTGGATGTCCCGGCGGTGCTGCAGCCGCGGCTGCGCAAGCTGACCGCCGGCCGCGCCGGAGACGAGCTGCTGCTCGGCCACAGCCGCGATGGGGTCCGCCGCGATCGGCGGAGCCTGTGGGTCGCGGTGGGGCGCATCTGTCGCACCGCGGGCGTGCCGCGGGTGTGTCCGCACAGCTTGCGCGGGCTGTGGGCGACCCTGGGGGTCCAGTCGGGAGCGGTCTCGCACGCGGTGGCCGCGAGCCTGGGACACGGCTCGTTCGAGATGACCGCCAAGCAC
This sequence comes from Pseudomonadota bacterium, assembly GCA_035437965.1. Lineage (GTDB taxonomy): Bacteria > Myxococcota_A > Polyangia > Palsa-1104 > JAEUJZ01 > CALFML01. The sequence continues at coordinate 4,419 of DAOMZC010000103.1, read as the reverse complement.
TACGCGCAGCCCGAAGTGGTAAGCGGCGCCTGCACCGCCCGCATGATCGAGATGCTCGAGCTGCAGCCGGGCGCCGATGGGCTTTTGCAGCTGCCGGCGGAGGAGCTGCTGGTCCGCCTGCCGCAGGAGACGCTGTTGAAGCTCGTCGATCTGGCGCTCCGCAGCGGCCGCCTGGCGACCGGCAAAGAGCCGGGCGGCGACGCGCTGGCGCTACGGGTCGAGGCCCTGCGCCCGCGGATCGAAGAGAAAAACTAGCGCGTCGCGCGGAAACCCAAGGCGCGGCGCGCCCTCGCGCGGCCCTGGACACGTAGAGCTTGCATCGCAGGGCCGCCTTCAGGATCATCCTGCCCCAGGAGAACCTGAAGACGATGACCCACGACTCAGCTGCGGCCCCACGGGGTCGCCAAGAACCCAAGTCAGAACCGGCTGCCGCCGGGCGCCCGATCGCCATCTACTACGAGCACCCGCGCTGGTTCGAGCGCCTGTTCAGCGAGCTCGATCACCGCGGCACTCCCTATCGCCGCGTCCACGCCGACTCCCATACCTTCGATCCCAGCGAGCTTGCCGCCGACGACTCCGTCGCCCTGGTGTTCAACCGCATGAGCCCCTCGGCCTACCGGCGCGAGCACGGCCACGACATCTTCTACACCCTGAGCTACCTCGGCCACCTGGAGGCCCAGGGCAAGCGCGTCATCAACGGCGAGCGCGCGTTCCGCTACGAGGTCTCCAAGGCGCTTCAGCTGTCGCTCCTGCGCTCGCTCGGGCTGCCGTTTCCGCGCAGCCGGGTCATCCACCGCGCCGCCGATGCGGTGGCGGCCAGCGCCGGGCTGCGCTTTCCGGTGGTGGTCAAGCCCAACATCGGCGGCAGCGGCGCCGGCGTGACGCGCCTTGACAGCCCGGAGCAGCTCGCCGCGGCGGCCGAGCAGGGCCTTATCGATCTGGGCCTCGATCACGTGGCGCTGGTGCAGGAGTTCATCCCGGCGCGCGGCGGCTTCATCACCCGCGTCGAGGTTGTCGGCGGCCGCTTCATCTACGCAATCCGCGTGCACCTGAGCGGCCAGACCTTCGATCTGTGCCCGGCCGACATCTGCCGCACCACCGCGGGCGTCGAGCTGAACCTGGCCTGCCCGGTCGAGGCCCCCAAGGCCGCCCTGCGCGTCGAGTCCTACACCCCGCCCGCCGAGGTCATCGCCGCGGTCGAGCGGCAGACCGCGGCGGCCGGTATCGAGGTCGGCGGCGTCGAGTACATCATCGACGACCGGGACGGACAGCTCTACTACTACGACCTCAACGCGCTGTCGAACTTCGTCGCCGACGCGCCGCGCGTGCTCGGCTTCGATCCGTTCGTGCGGCTGTGCGAGTTCCTGGAAGCGGAGGCCGGCTATGTCCGCTAAGAAGCTGCGCTACGGCTACTGGCTGCCGGTGTTCGGCGGCTGGCTGCGCAACGTAGTGGACGAAGGGATGCCGGCGACCTGGGAGTACGTCAAGAACCTGGCGCTGCGCAGCGAGGAGCTCGGCTTTGACGTCACGCTGGTGGCAGAGCTGAACCTCAACGACATAAAGGGAGTCGCGGCGCCGTCTCTGGAGGCGTGGTCGACCGCGGCGGCGCTGGCCGCGGTGACGCGGCGGCTCGAGCTCATGGTCGCGGTCCGCCCGACGTTCCACCTGCCGGCGCTGCTCGCCAAGCAGGCGGCCAACATCGATCAGATCTGCGGCGGCCGGCTGACCTTGAACGTAGTGTCCTCGTGGTGGGCGGACGAGGCGAAAAAGTACGGTGTGCACTTCGAGCAGCACGACGACCGCTACGCCCGCACCGCGGAGTGGCTGGACGTGATCTCCGGGGTGTGGAAGGAAGATCACTACTCGTACAAGGGGAAGTACTACAAGGTCGAGGATACGATCCTGCAGCCCAAGCCCCTGGCCAAGCCGCGACCGCGCCTTTACGCCGGCGGCGAGTCCGAGGCCGCCAAGGAGCTCATCGCCCAGAAGTGCGACGCTTATCTGATGCACGGCGATCCGCCCGAGCGCATCGCCGCCCGCATCGCCGACCTGTCGGCGCGCCGCGCCCGCCACAACCTGCCGCCGCTGCACTTTGGCGTCGCCGGCTACGCGATCGTGCGCCCGACCGAGCGCGAGGCGCAAGAGGAGCTCGCCCGCATCACCGATGTCAAGCAGAGCGCCGCCGGCTTCGCCAACTACCAGCAGTGGCTGGCCGGGACGCAGCTTGAGCAGTCGCTATCGATCGCCGAGTACTCGGTGTCAAATCGCGGGCTGCGCTGCGGTCTTGTCGGGACACCGGAGATGGTCGAGGAGCAGCTGAGCCGCTTCACCGCCGCGGGCGTGGATCTGATGCTGCTTCAGTTCAGCCCGCAGCTTGAAGAGATGGAGCGGTTCAGCAGCAGCATCATCCGCCCCACTGCCAACTAGCCTACTTCGCCGCGACGGTCAGCACGGTCACGCACATCTCGTCGAGCGTACTCTCGCCCCACTTCACATCCCGCGGCGGCTGCCGCACGCCGCCGATCTCCGGCTGGTTGGCGAAGCTGTTGTCGTAGTCACACTCAAGCTGCAGCACGTCCGTGGGATGGAGGGTCAGCGGCGCTGCGAACGTATAGGTGTTTTGCCAGTGGAAGTCCCAGCGCGGGATCTCGACTCCCATCGGCCCGCCGACCAGTGAGACCGCGATCCGCTTGCCCAGAAGGTGCATGTGGGGGAACGCGCCGTAGACAGTGAGGTCGCCCGCGGGCAGCCCGCTGCGCATGGCCAGGGTGCCTACCGGGGCGGTGGCCTTCTCCTTCCAGTTCGCCTCGCCGGCCTTAATCATGAGGTTGCTCTTGATGATGTACATCGACACAAGCTCATGGTCGGGCGGCGTGTCGCCGAGCTCCAGCTCGACGCTCGTTTGATCGGGCTGGCCGTTGCTGGCCACGACGTTGTAGTGCATCTGCATGACCAGCAGCGAGCCCTTGGGCAGCTTGAACGCGGTCCCGGTCGGCGCCCGCATGCTGTTGCCGCCCGGCGCCCACGCCAGGAGCAGTCCGCCGGCGATGTTCTTGCCGGCGCCGCCGAAGCAGGTGTAGCCCTTGCCGCCCTGATCCATCATGCGGACCTGATCGGCCTGCGCCGGCGAGATGAGGAACAGCGCCATGTGGTGGGCGATGGCGCGGTTATCCGGATTCACCTGACCGGCAAGCAGGAAGCGATCGTGATCGAGCTTGGGATCGAAGACGAAGCAGTGGTAGTCGTCGGTCGAGGTGGTGTCCGGCTGGTAGGGCTTGTCCGACTTCAGCACCATGTCGGCGCGCGGCGGCGTCTCGGTCTCGGCGGCGGGGAAGTCGGTGCGCGGCGGGCTCGCCGGATCGCCGGCCGGGCCGCCGGCGCTCAGCCAGTCGAGCAGGAGCTTCTTGTCGTCCGGCCGCATCGCGCGCGAGTAGCGCAGCGGCATGCTGGTCTCGCCGGGCAGCCACGGCGGCATCACCCCGGCCTGCACCGCGCCCTGGATCTGCGCGGCGTGGCTCATGACTCCTTGATAGTCGGTCAAGGTGAACGGGGCTATGTCACCGCTGCGGTGGCAGGTCGTGCAGTAGCGCTCCATGAGCGGCTTGATGTCGCTGTAGTAGGTGATCTTGGCCTCGGACATCGGCGGCGGCATGGGGGGCGGCTCGACTTCTTGCGGGGCATCGCCGCAGCCCGCGAGGGCGGCGGCGAAGATACCGGCAAGGCTGGAGCAGACAAGGGCGGGGACGGGCTGCGATCGTCGCGTCATGAAGACCTCCTGGCGGCAAACCTAGCACAGGGGGCCGGCAGGCGCCGCGCGCGGTAAGTTCATGATCTTGCGGGATTTTTCGGTCGTGCCGGGGCTGCGGTCGCTGCCGGCGGCATGCTCAAAACGGCTTGCGGGGGGCCGAGATCGCTGCGCAGCCGTGACCGGGTCGCGCGGCTCACTCAAGCCGAATCAGGCTCCTGACCACTGCCCGTGGCGCGGCGCGGCGGAATAGGCCACCGATGACCACACCGAGCTGCCGATCCACCGGCTCCAGCGGGACCGGGCGGATCTGATTAATGTCATGCCAGCGCTCCACGAGCTCGCGCAGCGGCACGTAAGTGTAGGCACCGCTCGTCGAGGGATCCATGAAATAGGCAAACTCGTCATCCAGGCCGACCAGCACCACGTAGTGTCCGTCCTCCCACACCTCCCGCCACGGCAGCGGCTTGCTCGCGGCGTCGCGCCACGCCTGCAGCTGCACGATCACCAGCTTGCCGAGCCCTAGGTGCAGGCGCAGGCGCGCAAGGGTCATGAGCGGCTCGACCGTGGCGCTGAGTCCGAAGTGGCGCGCGCCCGCGGCCAGATCTTCGGGCAGGGTCCCCTCCTCCACCGAAGTGTTGGCGATTTTATAAAGCGCCTGCTCCGGTCCATCG
>DAOMZC010000102.1:0-12204 GCA_035437965.1 Pseudomonadota bacterium | reverse complement strand
CCGTCCACATACGTGACTCACCGACTAGCAAGCCGCGCTGTCATCTCAACCGGCTGGACATCAATTCCGAAGGGGAAGCGCCGAGATTCCGTCCGCGCGCCGTCTAGGAGGGCTGCGGGCAGATTCCCGGCGTCCACTCCACCCGTCATCGACCAGACACGGGTGATCACCGGCCGCGGTCGCCCGGTGCGGCGGCTCGCTGGGAGATCTACTGCTTCGGGGGCGAGCACGTTGGCGCTCATCGCGCGCCGGCAGGCCCTGGGCGACTGAGCCACTCTGCCTTGAGCGCGTCCAGACCATCGAGGTAGCCCTGCGGCGCCTTGCCGGCGGCGAGCTGCTTGGCCTGGCTGAGCAGCGGCACCGCCTCTTGGACCTTGCCCTGCTTCTGCAGGAGCCGCGCCCGCCACTCGTAGTACCAGAAGTTCTTGTCGATGCGGCCCGCTTTGTCGAGTAGCGCGCCGGCCTGACCGAGCTCGCCGCCCTGGTTGATAAAGTACTTGGCGGCCAGGAAGTACGTACTCCAGCTGTCCTTGGTGGTCGGCGCCTGGTCGGCCTTGGCCAGCTCGGTGGTCAGGTGCGCGCGGTAGATGCGGTCGACCTCGGCCTCGATTGGGAAGCTGACCCGCAGCTTCTCCCAGTGGAGCACGGCGCTGGCGCTCGCCCGATCCTTGAGCTCGAGCTGGTATTCGAGCCACTCCTTGTGCGGGGCGGGCTCGATCTTGACCTCGAAGCGGAGCTGATCATCTTCCGCCTTGTAGAAGTAGGAGCCCCACTGCTGGGCGTTCTTGTTCAGGATGAACGTGAAGCGGTCCTTCTCCGGCACGGCGAACAGGGCATAGGTGCCGGCCGGTACGTCCTTGCCGGCGACCCGCACCGGGGTGCTGAACGAGATGGTGGTGGCGTCATTGGCGCCGGTCCGCCACACCTTTGCGTAGGGCACGAGCTGGCCCCAGATGACGCGGCCTTTGACCGCCGGGCGGTGGTAGTCGATCTTGATCTCGGTGAGGCCAAGGTGTTGCGAGACGCTGGCGGCCGGGCTTTCCCACAGCTGCTGGACCTCGGCGGCGGCGGGCCGGGAGGTAGCGACAAGCAGGGTCAGGGTGAGGATGGTGCGCATGATGGAACCTCCTGAAATGGTCGGGCGCATCCACTACAGGTAGCACGAAGCCGTGTAAACTCTAGACCATGGCGAGCCGGATCTGGCCAGCGTGTCTGGTCCTAGGTACTCTCGGCGGGGTTTTCCTCGCGGCGTGCGTCTCCCTGCCTGCCGCGCGTCCGTCTACGGGCGCGGCGTCTGTGGAGCCTCGTCGCGCTCCTTCACTTCCCCGCTCCTCCGGTGTGAAGCCCGCCTTTCTCCAGGCCGGCCCTGTCGGAGATATAACGAGCTTCCCGCTCTGGCGCGCGCCCACCCCGCCAGTCTTGCCCGGACAGCCCTATGGCTTCTACAGCGTCGAGTGCACGACGACGGACGTCCCAGGCCGCAAGAGCTCACGCTGCGCCGAGCGGACCTCGCCTGTCAGCCCCTTGGAGAAGGACTGGCTCGACCGCCTGAACCAGTGTTTTCGCCTGAACCGCCGCAAGTTCTCCGGAGGGCCGGACGTGCCCGCGGCCGCCGACGCGTTCCGCCTTGTCGTCACTCACTCCACCACTCTGATCGACGAGGTCCGGGTGTCCGGCTGCGAGTCGGCGCGCGGCCGCCCTTGCGATCCGGTCGCGATGAGGACGGGCAAGCGCGTCCCGCAGACCATCACGACGAACTCGCTGCTCCCTCCGGAGGGCGGCAAGATGGGGTTCTCGCAGATCGGCGAGGCCATGAACGTGTTCTCACCAGAGCCCCTGGTCTTCTTCTTCTTCGCGCCTCTTTATTCCGGAAAGGGCAGTGAGCTCGTCGCGGACGATCGATTCGCTTACGACCCCAGCGCTGCTGATGAGAAAATGCGGGCCCTTGCGCAGCGGCTCGAAGCAATCGGTGCCGCGACCGATGTCGAGGCCGTACGCGCCGCCGTAGCGCTGGACCGGGCCTGGCTGTCCGTGCGGCTCAAGGACCGGCAGCTTATCGCGGCCGCCGCTGCAGAGCTCCAGGGCTTCATCGACCGCCGGATGCTCGATGAAGCGCGGACGCTCGACATTTCAGGCCAGAGCTCCGTAAGCGCTTACATCGAGCGGCTCCTGCCGATCCTCCGTCAGCTCGATGCCGGCACGCTGCTGTTTGAAGATCCCTGCAGCCGCGCGCCGGTCCGCAAGAAGTCCGCAGCCCGTCCACATACGTGACTCACCGACTAGCAAGCCGCGCTGTCATCTCAACCGGCTAAACATCCGCGCCGCTGTTTCCCATCGCTGATTGCTGGTCTTGCCGGCCCGTGGGAACGCCTGCGGGACGGTTGCAAGACAAATGGCTTGCGGGCTACCTGCCTGCGCGACGCCGAGCTTTATGCAGCGCCAGATCTCATCAAGCCATGCTACGAACCATCCATGTCGCGGCCCGATCTAAATCTGCTTGTCGCTCTCGATGTGCTGCTGGCAGAAGGCAGTGTTGCCCAGGCGGCCAAGCGGCTGCGCCTCAGCCCGTCGGCCATGAGCCGGACGCTTTCGCGACTGCGTGAGGCGACGGGGGATCCGCTTTTGGTCCGGGCCGGGCGCGGTCTGGTTCACACGCCGCGCGCACTGGAGCTCCGCGGGCGGGTCGGCCGGCTCGTGCAAGATGCGGAGGCAGTGCTGCGCCCCGCCGAAGACATCGATCTCAAGCAGCTCGTCCGCGCGTTTACGCTGCGGACGAGCGAAGGGTTCGTGGAAAACTTCGGGCCCGGCCTCATCGAGCGCGCCGGCGCCGAGGCTCCGCGCGTGCGGCTGTGCTTCATGCAGAAGCCCGACAAAGCCAGCGACCTGCTCCGCGAGGGTAGCGTCGATCTGGAGACTGGCGTCGTGGAAAAGGCGACCGGGCCGGAGCTGCGCACCCAGGCGCTGTTCCGCGACCGCCTTGTCGGCGTCGTGCGAGCGGGGCATCCCCTGAGCCGGGGGCGGATCACCCCGGCCCGCTACGCGCGCGGGAAGCATATTAGCGTGTCGCGCACGGGCCTGGGAAAAGGACCGATCGACGACGCCCTGGAGTCGCTCGGGCTCGAGCGGGAGATCGTGGCGGTCCTCGCGGGCGGCTTCTCGACGGCGCTCGCCCTGGCGCGGTCCTCCGACTTGATAGCCAGTGTTCCCGAGCACCATACGGGAGCGCTGCGGGCTGGAATGCACAGCTTCGCGCTGCCCGTCTCGACGCCCGCGTTCACGGTCTCGCTGCTCTGGCACCCGCGCCTGGACGCCGACGCCGCCCATCGCTGGCTGCGCGGCTGCGTGCGCGAGGTCTGCGCGCAGCAGCTCGGCGCCTCGGTCGCCATCCGGAGAGGCCCAGGCGCGCCCCGGACCAAGGCCCGCCCGCCTCGCTGAGACAGCGCACTCGCTTGCTGACATGGCGTCAAACGCACGCATGAAGTGCAACCGTTGCGTGTTCCGCAATTCACGGCGCGGCGCTACCTTCGAATCACAAGCTCGAACCAACGAGCCGAGCCGAAGGAGAAGCCCATGATCGACGACGCTCTTGCCGCCTTCATCGAACGGACCCGTGCTGCCTTTGGACCGCTTACCAGCGAGATGATCGCCGCCGTGCGGGCGCAGCTCGAGCAGCTGACGAAGGCCCAGAACGGCGAGCCCTGGCTCCAGGCCCTGCACGCAGAAACGCCCGCGTCTAGGGAGCTTTATCGCGATCCCGAGCACGGATTTCTGCTGCTCGCGCATAGCGAACAGACGGGCCTGTATCGGCCGCCTCACGACCATGGGCGCGGGTGGGTGATCTATGCCCTCCAGCGCGGCGAGATGGAGATCGCCACCTACGCTCGCGTGGCGGACCCGGACGGCCGGGTGCGCCTCGTCAAGCGCGACTCGTCGTCGCTGTGCCCGGGTGAGGCGCGGGTGTACTTGCCGGGCGATATCCATGACACGCGCTGCGTCAGCGGGCCGTCACTGCTGTTTCGCTTCACCGAGCGTGACCTGAAGAAGGAGGATCAGGAAGCGCATCGCGTCACGCGCTACGTCGAGCGCAACGGGGTCTGGACCGTGGGGCCGGCATGATCGCGCAGCTCCGCCCAGCGCAGGAGCGGCGAGCCATCGCGGCCCCTCGCGACCCCGCCACGACCGCCGTCACCAAGCCTGCGGCGTACGCATCGCTCGACGAGCCGAGCGTAGGTCCTCGCGCGGCAGGTGACCAGGGCGACGCCGGCCTGCTGGGACTGCGGCGCACCGGCGCGATCGCCTGCGTGCTCGCGGCGATCGGGCTCGTGGTGCTCGATGCCTCGGTCGCCAACGTCGCGCTGCCCGCCATCGCGCGCTCGCTGCAGGTAACACCCGCCGAGTCGGTGCGCGTGATCACTGCCTATCAGATGGCGCTGGTGATGGCGCTGCTGCCGTGCGCCGCGCTCGGGGAGAGCCTCGGCTATCGGCGCGTGTACACGGCGGGCGTGGCGCTGTTCGCGACCGCTTCGGCTCTTTGTGCCTGGGCGCCCTCGCTCCTTTCGCTGGTCGCCGCGCGTTTCATTCAGGGGCTTGGGGGTGCCGCGATCATGTCGCTGGGAATCGCGCTGTTGCGCTTCGTCGTGCCGCAGCGGCAGCTCGGCACCGCGATTGGCTGGAACGCGCTGGCCGTCGCGCTCGCGGCGGCGGCAGGCCCCACGGTCGGCGCGCTGGTGCTGTCGGCGGCGAGCTGGCCCTGGCTGTTCGCCATCAACCTCCCGCTCGGCGCGCTGGTGCTGCTGGCGACGCGCGCGCTCCCCCACGTCCCCGGCAGCGCGCGCACGATCGACCTATTCAGCGCCGCCCTGAGCGCGACCGCCTTCGCGGCGCTGGTCGTTGGCGCGGAGCTGCTACCGGAGCGCCCCGCCCTGGCGACATGCACGCTCACCGCGGCCGCAGTGACCATGCTCGCGCTGGTTCACCGCGAGATGCCACGACAGGTTCCGCTGATCCCGCTCGATCTTCTACGCGATGGCTCCTTTCGCATCTCGGTGATCGCATCGGTGTGTTGCTTCATCGGGCAGAGCGCGGCGATGGTGTCGATCCCGTTCTACTTGCAGCACGGGCTTGGGCAGGACGCGCTACGAACGGGCCTGTTGATCACGCCCTGGCCGCTGAGCGTCGCGCTCGTGGCGCCGAGGGCGGGGCGGCTCGCGAGCCGCATCGCGGGCGCCTGGCTGTGTGCACTTGGGGGCGCGTTGCTCGCGCTTGGCCTGGTCTTGGCGGCGCTCTGGCCGCTGCACGGGAGGCCACTGGTGCTGATTCCGTTCTGCATGCTGTGCGGCGTGGGCTTCGGCCTGTTTCAGGTGCCGAACAACCGCAACATGTTCCTGTCGGCGCCGCGCGCACGTAGCGGCGCCGCGGGCGGCCTGCAGGCCACCGCGCGGCTCACGGGTCAGACGCTCGGCGGCGTGCTCATGACGCTGCTGCTTGCGGTGACGCCGATCGATCTTGCGCCGCGGCTCGGCCTCGGCGTCGCCGCCGTGCTGACTTTGACCGCCGGGCTTGTCAGCATGCTGCGGGCGCCTCCGACCCCCGACCCTCCGCGTGACGTGGCCGCGTGAGTCGATGCCATTTACGGACAGACCAAGAAGAAGTACGATGCTCCTATGGGCAGCTATCGCAGGACGCCGGGGCCGGGTGCAGGTGCCGCCCTGGCCGGTCCGTGGTTCCTGCTCGTGCTGCTCGCGCTTCCCGCCAGGACTGATAAAGGCGCGGAAGAAGTGTTGCAGCAGGCGGACCTGCTGGCGCAGGAGAGCACCGAGCGCCAGCTCATCGCTGAGGGCCGACTCGGCGAAATAGCCTGGCGCAGCTCCTGTCCGGTTCCCGACGTGGCGGGTATCTGTATCAAGCTTGAGCGCAAGGCGGCCAGCGTATCCTCCAGTCTGCAAGCAAAACTAACGCGGTTCAAGTATGCCCGGGGGCCGCTGCACATCGCTGTTCCCAGGAGAGTGGAAGATCCTTGCGGGCCCGAGACCCGGGCCAGGATTACGCTCTACCCGCGTGAGCCGGCGCTGGTCATGCAGGCGATGGCTCACTTCCAGAAGGTCGCCGCGCTGTTTCAAGGGGGGCGCGCCCTGCTTCAGGCCCCGGGAACAGACCGCCCGAGCGAGCAAGCGGAAGGGCGGCTTCAGGTGGTCCACTTTGCCGCTTATGCCCTGATGGTGAAAGGCGATCGGGAGTATGAGAAGATGCTGGCGATGCACCCGCCGCCGGGCCCCTATGTTGGCATCGACGATCACGTTCATGTGAAGGGGGGGATTGCGGCACCGGCCTCAGAAAAGAGATTCCGGTCTTGGGTGATGGACGAAGTCAAGCAGCTCGACGTGGCAAAGCAGATCTACCTCAACGTGATCGAGCTCAAAGACCCGCACTGGACGATTGCCGCGACGGCCCGCATCGGACAGCTGTATCGCGATTTCGCCAATAGCCTCGACACGATCGAACTTCCCCCTCTGCCACGGCCAATCCTCGGCGTAGATATAGACGACTGGACAAGAATCTTTCGCTACCGGAACTGCGCGTACATCCTGGACGCCGCCACACCGGGGGTCCGCAGGGCGGAGGAGGCGCTGACGGCTTGCCTGCACAAAACCAAGGAGCTGGGTCTGTACAATGAGTGGTCACAGCTCTGCGAGCTGGAGCTGCACCAGCTAATTCCTGACAAGTACCCGCTACCCTCGGAAATCTATGCAGAGCCCGGAGCCTCAAGCCTGAGTCTCGATGTCGCGCCGATATCCAATTCTGCCCCAGGGCGCAAGTAGAATGCGCGGGTCGCGGCGGCTCTAGCCGGCAAGGCTCAGCGGAGCCACAGCTCGCCCGAGGGTCCCAGCGCCACGATGACCCAGGTATTGCCGCATGTGCACGTCCCATCGGGCCGCCGAATCGCTACCCCTGGGATCACCAGGTCGTCATTGCAATGGAACGAGCTCCTCTGCTTGCCGATGATCGCTGCTCGCAAGAACGGCTCGGGTAGCAGACACGGCTCCAGGCACTGGCCGCACCAGGTCCTGACCTGTCGAGGAGTGGTCATTCCGATAGTCCCTTTTGCCGCACGGCCCCGCTATTGGCCTTCCTTCTTTGCCTGGAGGTAGCCCTTGATCGCGAAGATGGACCAGATGAGCCCTCCCGCCACGAAGAGGTAGGCGAAGTAGACGGCCGGAGCTCCGTTGCGGCCGCCGACGCGCCACTTCATCTCGCCGCCGTCAAGGACGATGATGAGGATGCCCGCCACGAGCATACCCAGGGACTGAAAGAGGCTGAGCTGCTTTTCCGCCATTTGCTGAGAGGAGGCCATGGGCGATGATATAACATTTCTGGCGCCGGTGTGAGTCCAGCGCTCCGCTGTCGTGTGGATTGGGGCGGCTTGGGCGGCCCGTATAGAATGGCGCGCATGGAGACTTCGACTTCCGGGGCTGCGGCGGCGCGCCGCCTGGCGTGGGTGCTCGGCGCGGTGACGTTCCTTGCCCACTTCGCGCTCAACGGCCGCTACGGCTTTTTCCGCGACGAGCTTTACTTCATCGCCTGCGGCCACCACCTGGCGTGGGGTTATGTGGACCAGCCTCCGCTCGTGGCGGTGATGGCCCGGCTGGGGGAGCTCCTCGGCGGGGGTTCCCTGTGGGGCTTCCGCGTGCCGGCCAACGCGGCCGCCGCGGCCTGCGTCGTGCTCACCGGGCTGCTGGCGGTGCGACTGGGCGGCGGCCGGTTCGCGGTGGCGCTGGCCGCCGCGCTCGTGGCCTTCGCCCCCGACATGCTCGTGCGCGGGCACCTTCTGACCATGAACGCCTTCGAGCCCGTCTTGTGGCTCGCCACGGTCCATGTGCTGGCGGGCATGCTGCGCGAACCCGCCGCGCGGCACTGGCCTCTCGTCGGGCTGCTGGTCGGCGTGGCGCTGCTTAATAAGTACTCCGCGCTGTTCCTGGTGGCTGGCCTCGTGGTGGGCCTGGTCGTCACGCCGCAGCGGACGCTCCTGCGCTCGCCGCGCTTCGCCGTGGCAGTGGCGCTGGCCGCGCTGCTCGTGCTGCCCAATGTGCTGTGGCAGGCGGCGCAGGGCTGGCCCATGCTGGAGCTGCTGCGCAACGGGCAGCTCCACAAGAACGCGCCCTTCGCGCTGGGCGGATTCCTTTCCCAGCAGCTGCTGATGCTCGGCCCTCCGGCCGTTCTCACCGCGCTCGCGGGCGCGATTTGGCTGCTGCGGGCCCCACCGGCCCGGCCCTTTCGGGCACTGGCAGTGGGGCTGCTTACTGCGGAGCTCCTCTTCGTTTTGGGCAAGGCCAAGCCGTACTACCCCACAGCGCTGTTCCCACCGCTGATCGCTGCCGGCGCGGTGCTGCTCGGCCGCGTCCTGGCGGCGCGTGGACGGACGGCGGCGCTCACCGTGGCGCTCGTGCCTGGCCTGATAGTGGCGCCGCTGGCCGTGCCCGTGTTGTCGCCGCAGAGCTTCATCGCCTACCAAGCGGCGCTGGGCCTGCGGCCAAAGCCTCTGGAGCGCAAGGTGATGGGCGTCCTGCCCCAACACTACGCCGACCAGTTCGGCTGGGATGAGCTCGTCGCCACCGTGAGCCGGGCGTGGGCGCGGCTGCCCCCGGAGGCGCGTGCCCGCACGGGTCTGTATGCGCAGAACTACGGGGAGGCCGGCGCGCTGGACTTCTTCGGCCGGCGCGAACGCCTGCCGCCCGCGCTGTCCGGCCACAACCAGTACTGGCTGTGGGGCGGCGCCGCGCCCGAGGTGGATGGGCTCATCATCGTGGGCGGGGACCCGGAGGATCACCGCAAGGAGTGCGCCCGCGTGGAGCTCCTTGAGCGAACTCCCGAGAACTCCTACGTAATGCCGTACGAAAACGCCCTGCCCATCTGGCACTGCGCGGGCCTGCGCCGACCGCTGGCGCAGCTCTGGCCCTCCACGCGGCGCTACGAGTAGCTCCGGAATTCCGCCGGGCGGACCGCTCGCCTCGGCGCTTCACGTCTTGTCGCTGAAGATGAGGGCAGCTACTGCAGCCAGCGCAGGACTATGTCTTGCCGGCCGTCTCCATCGATGTCGCCGTGCACGGGACGCGTGAAGCCGTCCGACAGAGCGGCGCCAAGGCCGCTCCGCCACAGCGCGTAGGAGCCAAAGCCGCCGCCGACCGCGGGCGCCACCCAGAACGAGCCGTCCAGACGGAACACCGCCACGGCGTCGGCTCGCCCGTCGCCCGTCAGATCGGTGAGGAGCAGGGATGAAGCGCCGATTCCGTGGCCGCTCTTCCACAGCGCATAAGCTGAAAATTCCCAGCCCGTAGATGGCGCCACCCACCAGCTGCCAGTCACGCCGAAGAACACTACGGCATCCGCTCTGCCGTCCCCGGTGACATCGGCCAGCAGCTGGCTGGACGAGCCAATCCCATGATCTGATTTCCACAGCGAATAAGCCGAGAAACCTGCGCCCGTGGACGGGGCGGTCCACCAGCTGCCGTCCGCCGCGAAGAAGACCACGGCATCGGCCCTGTGATCTCCGGTGACGTCGGCGACAAGCTGCGCCTGGGAGCCGGCTCCGTGCCCCGATTTCCAGAGCACTGGCGTGGAAAAAGCGCTGCCAGTAGACCGCGCGACCCACCAGCTACCCGAGCCGCTGAAGAAGGCGACGGCATCGGCTCTGCCATCGCCGGTCACGTCCGCCACCAGATAGCGCGTCGCGCCAACCGCCACCCCGCGCCGCCACGGGACCAGGGGGCCGAAGCTGCCGGTTCCCAGTGCCGGTGCCACCCACAGCTCACCGCCGGTCTTGAACACCTGGATCAGATCGGCGCGGCCGTCACCGTTCACATCGGCGAGGAACACCTCATCGGCGCCGCGGCTTGCCGCATCAAGTCCGGCGACCGGCGCCAGCAGGCTCTTGCCATCGGAGCGCGCCACCTCCCAGTCCGCGCCGCCGCTGCCGTAGGCGGCGCGCACGCCGGCGATGTCGGTAGCACTGAGCTCGCCGGCGCCGGTCCAGCGGGGGTTGCAGTAGTTCATCACCGAGTCCAGGTCCCAGGCGCCGATGGGAACCTCGTCGTCCTCGCCCAGCTCGTAGCTGCACCACGAGGGGGTGTCGGCGCGCGCCTGCTCGTGAGCAAAGCCCAGCGCGTGGCCGAACTCGTGCACCGCGCCCAGGCGAATGCAAAAGGGGCGCGTCGCCTGGCAGTCCGGACTCCAGGTCGCGAACGTGAAGTTCAGGACCATTCCATCTTTGACGCCGTCGAGGTCCGTGCCGAGCCCCAGCGTATACGGGCCGACATCCTGGACGCTGATCCGCACCCCGGGCGAGGCCGTCGCGCACTTGTCCCAGCCGGAGAAGCGCACCCCGGAGGCCCGCTGCCACGTCTCTTCGACGGCGCTGCGGACCCAGCCGCGCTCGACGGAGCTGGCGGGATCGAGGCTCTCCCAGCACACCGGCACCTCGCGGCCGAAGCGGCGCGCCGCGGCGACGTACAGCGGCGATGCCCGGCTACCTTCGGGCGGCACGGCCGGCAAGGAATCCGGTCCGCAGCTCGTAATGCCGAGACTCAGAATTGGGTATAGACCCAGGCACAAGACCCGGTGCCGCGTTCGCGTGTTCATGGCCGGGTTTTACCACTTGCGCGCGGCCGGCGATAAGCACTTCGCCTCGTCGCGAGACGATGCTTCGTCACACCCCCGCCAGGATGAACGCGCCAAAGTCGATGCACGCCGCCATCCCCTCTGGCATGTAGCGCTGCACCAGCGTATCGCGGCGCAGGTTGTCCAAGCAGCGCAGGCCCATCGACTCGACGAACGCCGGCTCGGTTCCGGCCTTGAGGCCGAAGTGCATCCCCTCGCCCGCGCGCTGGGTCATCTTCCGCATGGCCGGCGACATCACCCAGGTTTCCTCCAAACAGTCGAAGCCGATCATCGAGCCGGGGGCGAGTGAGCATACCTTGGTGAGCGTGCCGACCACCACCTCACGCGGGAGGTACATACACACCCCTTCCCAGACGAAACACGCTGGCACCTTGGGATCGAAGCCGGCCCCGGTGAGCTGCTCCAGCCAGTCTTGCGTCGCGAGATCGCACGTCACGTAGTGAACGCCGGTGTCGTCGAGTCCCGCCACGGCCACCTGCTTGCGCTTTTGTGCCTGCGTGCCGGCGGCATCGACCTCGAAGCGGGCTATCGAGCCGGGGAGGTCCAGACGCAGACAGCGGGTGTCGTAGCCGGCGCCGAGGATGACCAGCTGACCGCGCCGGCCCTGCAGGTCGCTGACGAAACGCGCGACCACGTCGTCGAGCCAGCAGGTGCGCAGCTGCAGGTAAGTGAACTCGCCGAACTTGACGGTGGCGCCCAGAAACGGGCGCATCACCTGCTCGACCCACAGGCGGCGCGTCAGCTTGAAACCCCACACCAGCGAGCGCGCGTAGGCCTGCGTATACAACTCGCCGAGCCGTCCGGGGCCGATAAGCGATATGCGCGCCATCAGCTTGGGGGCCAGGTGGTCAGGACCGAATCCCACCTCGGCTGCCACGGCGCGGGCGTTCAAGGTCTTGATCGCCGATAAGCTGCCGCCTTCTTCATTGGAGCGGTTGGTAGTGCCGCGCTTTTTGAGGAGAAACAGTGGCACCATCAGCAGCCCCGGCACCAGCAGCGCGGCAGAACAGCCAATCATGTAGGGCACCGAGACGGCCGCGCGGATGCAGCCGACTAGGCGCGAAGTCGAGAGCAGACCCACGCCCCGGCGGAACGACGACTGCGGCTCGACCGCAGACACGGCAGCAGTATAGCTCATAACAGGAGCTTACTCCGCGCCGGCGCATTGGCAACGCGCAGCGGAGGCGAATTAGATAAGCGATTATATAACCCGTGATAGACTCCTTTTTATGAACCAGGGACTGGGCACGCAGCTGCGGCACTTGATCGAACTGCTCGACGGCGCGGTGACGCAGGCCTACAAGGACGCGGGACTCGCCTACCGGCCCCGGTATACGCCGATCATGCGGGTGCTGGCCGAGCGCGAGCACGCCACCATTGGCCAGATCGCCGACGCGGCCGGCATCACGCAGCCGGCCGCGACCCAGACCGTCGCGCTGATGAAGCGTGAGGGACTGGTGTCGGTCGAGCCTGGCCGCGACGGCCGGCACCGCACGGTGCGCCTGAGCGCCCAGGGCCGCGCCCTCCTGGCCC
>DAOMZC010000101.1:0-12213 GCA_035437965.1 Pseudomonadota bacterium | reverse complement strand
GGTGCGATCGGCGACGCGCTCCCAGCCTACCGCCTGCCACTCGGGGGCCAACAGGTGGGCGTCGGTCTTGCCGGCCATCGCCGCCAGCGGCTGTGGCGTGTAGGTCAGAAGCACGTCCCGGCCGCGGCTGCCGAGCGCCCGGCCCGAGCGGGTGGTCACCGGCTGCCAGGTCCCGCTGCCCGCCGGCTCCTCGCGCTGCAGGATGACCTCGGGCGTCCCCTCCTCGGGATCGCCGCCGTAGAAGACGAACGTGGCGCGGCCACCCAGGCGCGGGAGGGTCGCCGCGGGCTGGGCGGTGGTCGGCGGTGTGGCACGGGTGCGCACGAGCAGCTCGGGGGGGAGGGTGGCGGGGACCTTGCCGGCCAGGGCGGCACCGGTGCGCTGGATGTCGGCGGGCTTGCCGGGCGGGAACAGGTAGCGATCGAAGCGGCCGCCGGGCTGCGGGGCGCCGGGTCCGGTGGCCTCGGCATCGTCGCGCTCGGGGGTCATCGCCAGCTTGGCCAGATCGAGGGCGCGCTCCATCAGCCACTCGCCCTCCAGCGGGCCGTAGATGTTGATCGACGGCTCGTAGCCGCCGAGCAGCCAGTTCTCGACACCCAGGATGTAGCCGACGTGGCCCTGGGAGTAGCCGATGACGAAGGTCTGCTCGGCGCCGGCGGGCGACTTCTGGCGCAGCGCGTCGGCCAGGAGCGACACCGGCTCGCCGGGCAGGGTGATAAGGAGCAGCGTCTCGTCCGCCTGGGCATCGACCGGCGCGCCGCCGCCATCGAGCTTGCGGCGGAGCACCGGCACCGCGCCCAGGCGCAGGGCGGTGAGCGTGGTGCGCGTCGTCTCGCAGGTCGGCACCGGCGGGGTCGAAAGCTGCAGGATGGTCGAGATGAAGCCGTTGGCGGCGCCCATCTCGGCGCACGAGCCGTAGGGCAGGCCCTTGGCGCCGGGGATGCCGTCGACCGGGAGCATCGGGCTCTTGCCGCCGCACAGGCCGGCGCCTACCGGTACGTTGAACTGGGTGATCGGGCCCTTGGCGGTGCCGTCGGGGTTGAAGATCGCCTCGGGGCGGTTGTCGATGAGGCGATCGGGCTCGTAGGGGGCGTAGGCGAGGCCGTCGCGGACCCGGATGTCGCGGCCGTTGGGGACGGCGCGCGTCACTACCTCCAGGGCGGTGGTCGAGGTGGTCTTTATCGCCTGCCACAGCGCGAAGATGCGCGGGGCGGCGAGCTGGCCGACCGACTCCATGCGCCCGAAGTCGGTGCACAGGGTCTGCTTGTCGTCGCAGTTGCCCAGGCCCCCGCGGCCGCGCGGCGAGGCGTCGCCGGCCGGACCCTGCAGGTGCATGACCAGGACCTGGCGATCGAACTGCTCCTCAAGGGCCAGCTCGACGTGGCCGGTCGAGTCGGTGGTGGTCAGCGGGTTGTCCTCGCCGCCGATGGTGCCGTGCATGGGGAAGCTGGTGAGAAGGGCCAGCGGCTGGCCGGCGCCGTCGTCGACGCGCACGACGAGCAGGCGCTGCTCCTTGTGCGGGCCGATGGGCTTGCCGTCGGGGCCCTTCATGGCGTTGTCCTCGCCGCGGCGGTCCGAGTAGATCTCGTCCTTTATGTCCCAGCCGTCCCATACGCCGATGCCGATGCGGGCCGGGGCGGCCTTGGCGATCGCCTCGGCGGCGGCGGACAGCAGCGACTTGAGCAGGCGCTGGTACTGCTCCTCCTGGAAGAGGTCAAAGCCGAGGGCGAGGTGGAAGGTGCCCTGGAACGTCCCGTAGCCGCCGTGGGTGTGGCTGGTCGAGACGATCACCCGGCCGCGGGAGCTCATGAGGCCGCGGGTCGACAGCTCGCGCTCCAGATCGTAGACCAGCCGATCGTAGGCGACGCACAGGTCCGCCTTGACCAGCAGCACCGGCTCGCTGCCCGCCTTGAGGTAGAGCGCCCGCACCTGCGGCCGGGTCTGCACGCCGGCCGAGGCGACGAACGCCTTGGCGTGGGGGACCTGGCGGCCGTCGGGGGCGGTGCCGCCGAGCAGCTTCATGCGCGCGGTGTAGCCGCCAAGCGGCGTGCCCACCGGCAGATCGAGCGGCGCCTCGCCCACCCCGGCAACGACCGCCCCGGCGGTGATCGGCTGGCCGACACCGCTGGGGATGGGCGCCGGCTCGTACTGGCAGCGCGGTCCGGGCGCGGTGAGGTCGGGGGACGGCGCGGCCAGGTCGACCGCCGGCGGACCATCGGTCGGCTCCGGCCCCGGCTTGCTGCAGCTTACGGTCAGGGTCAGGGTCAGGGCCAGACTCGGGAGCAGCCCGCCCAGGCCCAGCCCGAGCGCGCGAGGCTCGCCGCGCCCGCGGCCAAGGCCAGGCCCAGACCCAAACTTAGATAGCGGACCTCGGCGCGAGCTCGCGCGGTGGGCGGCGGCCGGCTGCAGGTTGCCGCAGATGGCGGAGTTCAAGGTAGTGCGCATGGGTGCCCTTTCGCGCCGGATAATACGCAAGATGCCCCGGACGGGAACTGCAACCGGCGGGGAATCGCTGCGATACCCACTCAAGAGCACAGCGCGTACAAGGTCGGGTATACTCGCAGCGTGGAAGAGCGGTCTGCGCTTGGGCCCCATCGCTACGCGGTGGAGGGAGATACGTTCCGCTGGTACCCGAGCGGCGAGGTCCTGCCCGAGCACGCCGACTTCGTCTTCGCGGCGCTCGGCCGGCTCGCCGCGCGGTACGGCTACGCGATCTGGCTGGTCGACGCGGTGCAGAGCATTCCTGTCGGCTACGAGACGCGGCGGCGCTATGTGCAGCTGTTCATGGCCTGGGACAAGCAGGTGCCGCTGCTCATCGTCGCCTACCGCGCTCCGCTGCCCGCTCGGACGACGAGCGAGCTGATCCTGCGGGCGATCAAGCTCAAGCACGACGGCGAGCCCGGGGACCTGCAGGCCGACATCTTCCCGTCCGAGGTCGAGGCGCTCCGCTACCTCGGCGAGCAGCGGCTGCGCCTGCAGGACCAGCGGGGCGCCGCCAGCCCGCCGCCCTAATTCCCAAGCCTCCCGAGCCTCCCAACATACCGAATATCTGCCCATAGTCTGCCACTTTTGCGGCGCCCCAAACCGCGCGGGATTACTGGCTTTTGTCGCCCGAGAAAGAAGTTCTCCAACCGGAAACCACCCTGTGCGACCATCTAGGATTGATATGGGTTCCTCCATCAAGGGCGCGACTATCATCAACACCCTGAGCATCCTCCGCGAGATCGTGGGCAGCGACGGAGCCCAGGCCATCGTCGCCAGCTGCCCGCGCGAGACCCAGCAGCTGCTCGGGCGGACCCTGATGGCCGTGGAGTGGATCGCCGTCGATGTCTGGAGTCCCTTCCTCTCCGCCATCCTGGAGCGGGTGGCCGGGCGCGATGAGCTCAAGTACCGCCGCATCATGCGCGCGGTGTGCAAGCGCGACTTCTCGGGGCTGTACCGGGTCTATCTGCAGAACGCCGACCCGATCACTCTGCTCGCCAAGGTACAGAGTATCTGGAGCGCCTACTTCGACTCGGGCTCGCTGAGCGCGACCACGCTGGAGTCCAAAAATGGCCAGCAGCAGTCGCTGCTCGAGCTGCGCGGTCTGGAGTCCACGGCGCCGATTTATCTTGTCACCTTGCACGCCTACATGGAGCAGCTCCTCATCATGGTCGGCGCCGGCAAGGCGACCGTGCAGCGGCGCCGGGAGAGCCACCTGGACGGCCGCCTGGCGTGCGACTTCCTGGTCACGCTCGGCTAGGCCGCGGCCACCCCCCGCCCAGACCTCGCCCAGACCTCGCCCAGACAAGAAGACAGTCGGACCGGGCCCGCTATCGCGCGCCGCCCCCAGGTGATATCGTAAGCGCAAGGAACGGAGTGCGATGAACCCACCCAGCGTCGAGAGCATCGAACAGACCAGGCGAATCATCATCGATCTGAGCATCCGCTACGGGCCCAAGATCCTCACCGCCGTGGTCTTCCTATTTGTCGGCGTGCTGGTCTCCCGGCGCGTCGGTCGGTTCATGCAGAAGTGGCTCACAAGGCGCGAGCTCGAGCCGCCGGTGCGCATGCTGATCGGGCGGATGGTGAGCCTGATCGTCCTCGTGCTGTTCGTCCTCATGTCGCTGCAGAACCTGGGCATCGAGCTCCTGCCGCTGTTCGCCGGCCTGGGAGTGGCCGGGGTGGGAGTCGGGCTGGCGATGCAGGGAGTGCTGAGTAACCTCTCGGCCGGGCTGACCATCATCTTTACCCGGCCGTTCCGGGTCGGCGAGTACGTAGCGCTGGTCGGGGTCGAGGGGCAGGTGCACACGATCGAGCTGTTCGCGACGACGCTCGTGCACTCTGACCGCTCGCGCGTGGTCATCCCGAACCGCAAGATCGTCGGCGAGATCCTTCACAACTACGGCAAGCTCCGCCAGCTCGATCTGGCGGTCTCGGTGGCCTACGGCGTCGATCTCGACAAGGCGATGCGCACGATCGGCGAGGTGCTGCAGCAAAATCCGCGCGTGCGCAAAGAGCTCACGCCGGTGGTCGGCGTCACGTACCTGGAGGACTCGGCGATCAAGATCTCGATCAAGCCGTGGGTGAGCGTCGACGACTTCATCCCCGCGGCGGGCGAGCTCAATGCCGCGATCGTGCTCGCGTTCCGGGCAAACAAGCTCGAGATTCCGTTCCCGCAGTGCGAGGTTCGGCTGCTCCCGGGGTCGGCCGGCTCCCCTCCTTAGGCGGCGCCGGGTCCGACCGCGCGCCAGCAGATTCCCGGCCAGGCCGCGCCGGCTGCGTGTAGACTCGGCCCATGACGCTCATGGACGCCGCCGGGTCGGCCGCCGCTGCCGACCAGATCTGGGAGCACGAGATCCTCCCGACTCTGCAAGACTACATCCGCATTCCCAACCGCTCGCCGACCTTCGACGCCGACTGGCAGCAGGCCGGGCACATGGAGCGCGCGGTCACGCTCATCGCCGACTGGTGCAAAAAGCAGCCGCTCGCCGGCCTCACCGTCGAAGTGGTGCGCCTGCCCGGCCGGACCCCGGTCATCTACATGGAGGTGCCGGCCCGCGCCGAGGGGGGCGCGCCGAGCCAGGACACCGTGCTGCTTTACGGCCACCTCGACAAGCAGCCGGAGATGACCGGCTGGCGCGCGGGCCTTGGGCCGTGGACGCCGGTGCGGCAGGGCGACAAGCTGTACGGCCGCGGCGGCGCCGACGACGGCTACGCGGCCTTCGCGTCGCTGACGGCGCTGCGCATCCTCGACCAGCAGGGCCTGCCGCACGCCCGCTGCGTGATCCTCATCGAGGCGTGCGAGGAGAGCGGCAGCTACGATCTGCCGGCCTACATCGACGCGCTGGCGCCGCGCATCGGCAGCCCGAGCCTGGTCGTCTGCCTCGACTCGGGCTGCGGCAACTACGACCAGCTGTGGATGACGACGTCGCTGCGCGGCCTGATCTCGGGCAACCTGAGCGTCGAGATCCTGCAGGAGGGCGTGCACTCGGGCGACGCCAGCGGCATCGTGCCGTCGAGCTTCCGCATCCTGCGCAGCATCCTGTCGCGCATCGAAGATGAGAACACCGGCGAGGTGCACCTGGAGGCGCTGCGCATCCCCGTCCCCACCGAGCGGCACGTCCAGGCGGTGGCCACCGCGGACGCGCTCGGCGCCGAGGTCTACTCCAAGTTCCCGTGGGTGGAAGGGGCGCGCCCGGTGGTCGATCACCACGCCGAGCTGATCCTCAACCGGACCTGGCGGCCGGCGCTGTCGATCACCGGCATCGACGGCATCCCGGGGCTGGCCAGCGCCGGCAACGTGCTGCGCCCCAAGACCACGGTGAAGCTGTCGCTGCGCATCCCGCCGCGGATCGATCCGCGGGCGGCGACCGCGGCGCTCAAGGCGGTGCTCGAGCGCGATCCGCCCTACGGCGCCAAGGTCCGCTTCGACGGGGAGAAGGCCAGCGTCGGCTGGGACGCGCCGCCGCTGGCGCCGTGGCTGGAGCGCGCCGCCCACACCGCCTCGGGGGCCTTCTTCGGCCGCCCGGCGATGGCGATGGGCGAGGGCGGCTCGATCCCGTTCATGGGCATGCTGGGGGAGAAGTTTCCCGCGGCGCAGTTCCTGATCACGGGCCTGCTCGGTCCGGAGTCCAACGCCCACGGCCCCAACGAGTTCCTGCACATCCCCGCCGGCAAGCGGCTGACCTGCTGCGTCGCCGAGGTGATCGCCGCGCACCATCACCGTTAGGGCACCGTTAGGGCACCGCTAGGGCGCGATGGCCGACTACCCCAAGTCCAAGCAGTGGCAAAAGGGCCGCTTCCACAACCCGTCCGAGTGGCCGCAGCGCCTCGGCCTGTCGGCGGTACTGCGCTGGCAGCTGCGCAGCCGCCCGCCGCAGGACCCGGGCTTTGTCCCGCCGCAGGTCGCAAACGACGGCCAGCGGCTGCGCGACAACGCGACCGAGCCGTCGGTGACGTGGGTCGGCCACGCGACGCTGCTCTTGCAGGCCGAGGGGATGTCGGTGCTCACCGATCCGATGTTCTCGCCCGGCATGTTCGCGGTAAAGCGGCTGGCGCCGCCGGGGCTGCAGCTCGCCCAGCTGCCGCCCATCGACGCGGTCGTGGTCTCGCACAACCACCGCGATCACCTGGACGAGCCGAGCGTGCGGGCGCTCGGGCCCCAGGTCACGTTCGTGGTGCCGCTCGGCCTGGGCGGGTGGTTTCGCAAGCGCGGCCTGGCCAAGGTCATCGAGCTCGACTGGTGGCAGGACTGCCAGCTCCGCGCCCGCGCGAGCTACCTGCGGGTGACGCTGGTGCCGGCGCAGCACTGGTCGATGCGGGTCGGCGTCGACACCAACCAGTCGCTGTGGGGCGGCTACGTCATCGAGTCGCCGACCACCCGCTTCTACTTCGCCGGCGACACCGGCTATCCGGCGGCGTTCAAGGACATCGGCCGGCGGTTCCCGGGCATCGACTATGCGCTCTTGCCGATCGGCGCCTACGAGCCGCGCTGGTTCATGAAGGCGCAGCACATCGGGCCCGAGGAAGCGGCGATCGCTTTTGGCGAGCTCGAGGCGCGGGCGCTCGTGCCGATGCACTGGGGCACCTTCCGCCTCTCTGACGAGCCGCTCGCCGAGCCGCCGCTGCTCCTTGGGCGCGCGCTCGGCGGCCAGGGCCAGCTCGATCAGCTGGCGCAGCTGGCGATCGGCGAGACCCGCTGGGGACGGCCGCGCTGAGCGGGCCCCGCCGCCTATTCGGCTACGCGGACGGCGGCAAAACGCAGCAGGGGCTTGGCCAGTGGCAGGGGGCCATGGTACACGGCGCGTCACCATGGCTGAACAAATGAGACCCCTTGATCGGATGCGAGCGGCGCTGCTGGCGGCGGCGCTCGGCGCCTCGTGCACGTCCGCGCCGACCGCGCCCGCCGCGGACAAGGTCGCGGTCAAGCTGGCAGAGGTGAAGGCGCGGGAGGTGGCGGTGACCGCGGAGTACCTGGCGAGCTGCAAGTCGCGGCGCTCGCTGCTGCTGCAGCCGCAGATCGAGGGGCTGGTGACGCAGATCTACGTCACCTCGGGGCAGAAGGTCGAGGCGGGGGCGCCGATCCTGCAGATCGATCCGGCGCGCCAGGCGGCGCTGGTCTCCAGCGAGCAGCAGTCGCGCAGCGCCAAGCTCGCCACCCTGAGCTACTGGAAGCAGCAGACCGAGCGCCTGACCACCCTCCACCAGGGCGGCGCCGTCAGCCTGCAGGAGCTGCAGCAGGCGCGCACCAACTACGAGTCGGCCAAGGCCGAGCTGGCGGCGCTCGGCGCCCAGGTGCGCCAGCAGCAGGTCCAGCTCGGCTACTACCGGGTGACCGCCCCGGCGCCTGGCACCGTCGGCGACATCCCGGTCCGGGTCGGCGATCGGGTGACCACCGCGACCCAGCTTACGACCCTGTCGAACAACGAGCTGCTCGAGGCCCACGTCTACGTCCCGATCGAGCGCAGCGGGGAGCTGCGGGAGGAGGCGCCGCTGGAGCTGTTCACCAGCGACGGCGCGGTGGTCGCGACGACCAAGGTGATGTTCATCTCGCCGCTGGTCAGCGAGGAGCTGCAGGCGGTCCTTTTCAAGGCGCTGGTCGACAACCACAAGGGCGGCCTGCGCGCCGGGCAGGTCCTGCGGGCGCGCCTTGTCGAGAGTCGCCACCAGAGCCCGGTGGTGCCGGTGACCAGCGTGTTCCGGCTCGGCGGCCAGCACTTCATCTACGTCGCGCAGGCCGCAGCGGGGGGCCTGGTCGCGGCGCAGCGCGCGATCAGCGTTGGCCTCATCACCGGCAACGACTACGAGGTGACCTCCGGGCTCAAGCTCGGCGAGAAGGTCGTTACCAGCGGCGTCCAGAAGCTGCGCGATGGCGCGGCGCTCGCACCGGAGGGCTAGACTGATGCGCGTCGATTTCTTCATCCGCCGCCCGGTGTTCGCCTCGGTGTGCTCGCTGCTCGTCACCATCGCCGGGGCGCTGTGCATCCCGACCCTGCCCGTGGCGCAGTACCCGGATCTGGCGCCGCCGTCGGTGAGCGTGAACGCCAACTACCTCGGCGCGAGCGCCGAGACGGTCGAGGCGGCGGTGACCATCCCGCTGGAGCAGCAGATAAACGGCGCCGAGGGCATGCGCTACATGACCTCGACCAGCTCCAGCGATGGGTCGAGCGCCATCGAGGTCATCTTCGATCTGGAGCGCAACCTCGACATCGCGGCGGTCGATGTCCAGAACCGGGTGTCCACCGCGGCGGGCCGGCTGCCGCGCGAGGTCAACGCCACCGGGGTGAGCGTCATCAAGAACTCGCCGGCGATGATCCTCATCCTGAGCCTGTTTGCCGAGCACGGCGAGTACTCGGATCTTTTTATCAGCAACTACTCCGATGTCTACTTGCGCGATGCGCTAAAGCGGATAAAGGGGGTCAGCCAGATCATCATCTTCGGCGAGCGGAAGTACGCGATGCGGGTGTGGCTCGATCCGGCGCGGCTCGCGGCGCGCGGGCTCACCGCAGCCGATGCGGTACGCGCCCTGCGCGAGCAGAACCTGCAGATCACCGCCGGCCAGGTCGGCCAGCCGCCGGCAGTTGCCGGGCAGAGCTTCCAGATCAGCGTGCGGGCGCGCGGCCGCCTGAGCGAGCCGCAGGAGTTCGAGCGCATCATCCTCAAAAACGGCGAGGCCGGCGCCGCGGTACTCCTGCGCGACGTGGCGACGGTGGAGCTCGGGGCCGAGGACTACGCCAGCCAGCTGCGCTTCAACGGCCGCGGCGCGATCGGCATCGCGGTGTTCCAGCTGCCCGGCGCCAACGCCCTGGAGGTCGACCGCCTGGTGCGCGCCGAGGTCGCCCGCCTGGCCACCCGCTTCCCGCCCGGCCTGCACTACAAGATCGCGTTTGATCCCACGGTCGCCGTCGGCGAGTCGATAAGCGAGGTGCTGGAGACGCTGGCCATGGCAATAGCGCTGGTCATCGCCGTCATCTTCCTCTTCCTCCAGGATCTGCGCAGCACCCTCATCCCGGCGGTGACGATCCCGGTGTCGCTGGTCGGGACGTTCATCTTCGTCAAGCTGTTCGGCTTCTCGATCAACACCCTGACGCTGTTCGGGATCACCCTGGCCACCGGCCTTGTCGTCGATGACGCGATCGTGGTCATCGAGAACATCGAGCGCCACATGCGCGAGCGCCGCACCCCCGCCCGCCGCGCCGCCGGCAGCGCGATGACCGAGGTCGCCGGCGCGGTGCTGGCGACCTCGCTGGTGCTGATCGCGGTGTTCGTGCCGGTGGCGTTCTTCCCCGGCACCACCGGACGGCTGTACAAGCAGTTCTCGCTGACGATCGCGTTCTCGATCGGGATCTCGGCGTTCAATGCGCTGACGTTCTCGCCGGCGATGGCGGCGCTGCTGTTGCGTCACCGCGAGCGCCCGACCAAGGCCCGGCTGTTCACCCTCATCGACGCGGGGCTCGCGGCGCTGCACGACCTGTACGGGCGGTGGCTGCAGGCGGCGCTGCGCCGGCGGCGCTGGATGCTGGCGCTGTTCGTGGTCGCCCTGGGGCTTACCGGGGTCGCCTACCGGGCGCTGCCGCAGGGCTTTGTGCCGACGGAGGATCAGGGCTTCTTCCTGGTCCTCATCCAGGCGCCGGAGGGGGCCTCGCTGAGCTACACCAGCGAGGTGATGGCCAAGGTCGAGGCGGCGCTCAGCCGCGACCCCGATGTCGCCGACGTGTTCGCGGTCGCCGGCTGGAGCTTCGGCGGCGCCGCCCCGAACCGCGCCGTGGTGTTTCCCAACCTGCAGCCGCAGTCGCAGCGCAAGGGGGCCGGGCACTCGGTAGACGAGGTGCTCGGCCGGGCGCGGGAGGCGCTGGCAGCGATCCCGGGGGCGCTCATCTTCGCGTTCGGACCGCCGGCGATTCAGGGCACGAGCGCCATCGGCGGGTTCAGCTTCCAGCTCCTGGACCAGAGCGGCCAAAGCGACCAGCGCGGCGCCGGCGCCCAGAAAGGACCGAGCGGCGAGAAAGAAAAGGGCGGCCCGATAGAGGCCAGCGAGTCGGCGGCGCAGCGCCTCGCGCGGGTCGCGCGGGAGCTGTCCGAAGAAGCCGGCAAGCGGCCGGAGCTGGCCGGGGTGCTCTCGCAGTTCACCGCCAACGATCCGCTGTTCGAGGTGATCATCGACCGCGAGCGCGCCAAGCAGCTGGGCGTCGCGCTCACCGAGATCGCCGACTCGCTGCAGGTGTTCATGGGCGCGCAGTACATAAACGACTTCGACTTCAACGCCCGCTCCTATCGCGTCTACGCGCAGGCCGACCGGCAGTTCCGCAACAACCCCGGCGACCTCGGCAAGTACTACGTCCGCGGCGAGCAGCGCGGCCCCGGCGGGACGGTGGCGACGCTGCTGCCGCTCGACACCGTGACCCGCGTGCGCGAGACCACCGCGCCGCCGCCCATCAGCCACTACAACCTGTTCCGCGCGACCGAGCTGTCGGGCCAGCCCCAGCCCGGGTTCTCGTCGGGGCAGGCGATCGCGGCGGTCGAGCAGGTGGCGGCGCGGGTGCTGCCGCAGGGGATGAACATCGAGTGGTCGGGGATCACCTGGGAAGAGATCCGCGCCGGCCGGCAGTCGCTGTTCATCTTCGCGGTGGGCCTTGTCTTCGTGTTCCTGGTGCTGGCGGCGCAGTACGAGAGCTTCGTGCTGCCGCTCATCATCCTTTTCGCGGTGCCGGTGGCGCTGCTCGGGGGCATCCTGCTGCAGCGGCTGCGCGGGCTGCCCAACGACGTGTTCTGTCAGATCGGGCTGGTGATGCTGGTCGGGCTGGCCAGCAAGAACGCCATCCTGATCGTCGAGTTCGCCGAGCAGCTGCGCGCCCAGGGCCGCGAGCTCGGCGCCGCGGCGCTCGCGGCCTCGCAGATCCGCCTGCGCCCGATCTTGATGACGTCGCTGGCCTTCATCCTCGGGCTGTTGCCGCTGGTGCTGGCGCGCGGCGCCGGGCAGGAGAGCCGGCACTCGCTGGGCACGCCGGTGCTCGGTGGGATGCTCGTCTCGACGGGGCTGAACTTGTTCTTCATTCCGGTGCTGTATGTGCTGGTGCAGGGGCTGCGCGAGCGGCGGGCGGCGCGGCGGGCGGCGCTCGCCACGGCCGCGGGCGGTGAGGCGGGAGCAGACCTGGACGCGGCGGACGCGGCGACTGCGAGCGAAGGTGAGGCGGAGGATGAGTAGCCGGCGGCCTGTCATGAAGTGGCGGCAGCTGCTGGCCTGCCGCTGGCTGCTGCTCCCGCTGCTGCTGGGCATGGGCGGCAGCGCGGCCGGCGAGCCGGCGCTGGTCCGCTTGAGCCTGAACGAGGCGGTGCAGCGCGCCCTGCAGAACAGCCCGGCGGCGCAGCTGGCGCAGCAGGACGTGGAGCTCGCGGCGGCGCGCGAGGGGCAGGTGCGGGCGCAGGCCCTGCCGACCCTGGTCGGCGGCGGGACCTACACCCGCATCGACGACGACCGGCGGATCGGCGATCAGGTGTTCGTGCCCGCCAACCAGGTGAGCGGCAGCCTGACCCTGGCGGCGCCGCTCATCGCTCCCCAGCGCTGGGTGGCGTGGGCCCTGGCGCGCGACGATGCCAAGGCGGCGCGGCTCGAGCTCGTCGATGCGCGCCGGCAGCTGGCGGTGCGCGTCGCCCAGGCTTACCTGACGGGGCTCACCGCGCAGCGCGTCGTCGAGGTGAGCGCGCGCGCGGCCGAGCTCGCGCAGCGATCGG
>DAOMZC010000100.1:0-12319 GCA_035437965.1 Pseudomonadota bacterium | reverse complement strand
GCCCCGCCTGCAGCCCATTGCGCCCCCCGAGCCGCGGCTCTGGCTGGACCTGGGGGCGGCGGGCGTCGCGCTGTTCAACCAGGGGAGCTACGGCCTGGGCGGCGTCCTGGAGGTCGGCCCGCGGCTCCGCCTTCCGTTTGGCTCGCTGGGACTTTCGCTGCGCCTGGCCTTCGAGCAGCACCTGCAGCCCGCGCCTCCGCCCGAGATCCTCAACGTCGGCGGCGCGCTCACCTATTTCATTGCCCGCTCGACCTGGCGGCTGAGCCCCTACGTCGGCCTGTGGGCGCAGGGGCTGCTTGCGCGCGTCCCCGCCGCGCCCGCTGACGGACCGCCGCCGAGCTCGCGCAGCCTCTCGCTCGGCGGCCTGGTTGGCGTGCAGGTGCGGCTCTACCGCGGCGGCCTGTTCACCGAGCTCGGGTACCGCGGCGCCGTCTACCAGCCGACGCCGGGCGACCTACCGGCCGGGAACGCGTTCTCGCTGCTGCTCGGCTATCGCTTGAGCATCAACTGACCGCTCCTACAGGCCGTCGCGGTGGAGCTGCTCGAGGATGCGGCGGTAAAGCTCTTTGTGATTGAAGCCGCTAATCGCATCGGGCAGAAGGTGGAGGAGCTGGCCGATCTCGTCCAGGTGATCGGCCGGGTAGCAGCCGAGGAAGGTGCCCCAGCGCGACGACTCGACAGAGACCAGGCCGTCATTGGGAGTCGGCGACAGCGGGCTGGGGCTGGTCAGCGCGAACACGGTTGCCGGCAGCACCAGGATCGGATCGAGGAAATCGATGCGCGTCGAGTTTGTCCACAGGCCGCCGGCGCACTCGGCCGCCGCCACCCGCGCGGCGCTGCGCCCGGCGACGCTGTAGTACTTCACCCGCAGGTCGTTGGGATTGCTCGGGTTGAAGTTGCGGCGCATGTTGTCGCGGGTGAACTGCTGCAGCGAGGCGCGGATGTGCGCGTCGCCGGGCGAGTGGGCCAGCGAGCCGTAGAGGAAGCCGAGGATGGCGTCGATCACCTCGGCGGTGACGCCCGGGACGAGGCCCAGCGCGGCATCGGCGATCGGCGTGCCGAGGTGCGGCGTGCTGACGGTGGTAAGCGACGCCACGCGGCTGCCGTAGTGCATGGTGCTGATCACGTACCGGCCGTCGAGTCCCCCCTGCGAGTGGGCGATGAGGTTCACCTTGCAGGCGCCGGTCGTCTTCAGCGCATCATCGATCGCGGCCGCCAGGTAGCTGCCGCGCACCGCCGAGCTCTCGAACGGCGGCACCTGCGACTCGAAGACTGTCTCGCCGCGCGCTCGCAGGTCGCTGGCGATGTTGAAGAAGTAGTTCACCGGGCCGACCTTCTCCCAGCCGGCCATGCCGTGGGCGAGCACGATGGGGTAGGGCGCGCCGCGGCAGCTGTCCTTGAGGGAGAAGCTCTGGCCGGCCACCTCGGGGTCGCCGGCGAGCTCCTCGGACGACAGCGGACCGCAGGCCGTGCCGATGGCGAGCAGGAACAGTCCGCACAAGCTGAGGGTTCCCAGCGAACCGAACTTCGATGCGTGCGAGGTCATGATCTCGACTCCTTGGCTAGGGTGATGGCTCAGGCCGCGGCCTTTATGCACTCGGCGAACAGGTTCACGCCGGTCGCGTCGACGCGGGTATTGGTCGCCGGAGACTTGAACTTGGAAGCGGTGAACAGGCGGTCCATGTCGTCCTCGGTGCGGTGGATGAGCCGCCACTCCAGCAGGTAGTCCATGAGCGCCCGGGTCTGGTTGCGCGGGTGGAAGTTGCCGAGGATGACCCGGCCGCCCGGGGCGAGGATGCCGAAGATGAAGTCGAGCATCTTTACCACCATGCGGTCATCGAAGTAGTCGATAAGCCCGATGCTGTAGACCAGATCCTGCGGCGCCACCTGCAGGGTCGCCCGCCCGAGCGCGAGCGAGATGAGGTTTTGGTTTAGCAGCTGGATGCGGCTCTTGAGCGCCGCCTTGTCGCGCCAGTCGGCGACGAACGCCAGCGCCTGCAGGTCGATGTCGAGGCAGGTGGCGACCAGGCGGTTGCGATCGCCCAGGCTGGCAAAGACATCGGCGATCTCGCGCGCCGGCCCGCAGGCCAGGCTCAGCACCCGCGCCGGCCGGTTGACCGCGGCGTGCTCGTCGACGGTGCGGCGGATCTCCTCGGCGACCAGGCCGCGCCGGTTGCGGACCGCGACGGCGGCCGGCATCTCCAGGAACAGCCGGTCGACCACCGCGCCGATGCGGCCGGCGCCCTCGGGGTGGTTGTTGTAGATCTTCTCGATGGTCAGGTAGTCGCCGGCGTAGCCGCGCGGCTTGGAGTAGCAGCGCTCGATGGTGCCGGTGAGCAGCACGTAGGGCAAAAGCTCGGTCTGCAGGAGGCCCCCGAGCTGCTCCTTCATATACGGCGTCAGCGGCGACACATCCCCAAGCAGGCGGTAGGCCAGCTCCTGCAGCTCGCTGCTCTTGCCGGCGAGCTTCTGGTAGGTCTCCTCCGAGACCCCGTCGGCCTTGATCGACTCGTGATCGGCGGCGACCAGCATGCGCTTGAACTCGGACATCACCTTGAGCGCGGCGCGCCAGTCTTCGTTGTCGAAGGCGTGCTCGGCCTCGGCGCGGGTGAAGGTGCGGCCGGTGCGGCTCTGGCTGAGCGCGCGCAGCCGCTGCGACAGCGTGATCGCGATGGCGCGGAAAAAATCGCTGGCGAACACCGGATCGGCGGTGACCTGGGCGGCGACGGTCTCGCGCGAGAGCTCAAGGAGGTGCGTCTGCTCCAGCGCGACCAGGGACGCGGCGGTCGGGTCCTGATCGACAAAGGACATCTCGCCGACCACGGCGCCGGGGCCGGCGATTCCGATCTGCTTGCCGCCGGCGTACACTCCCAAGAGGCCCTCGGTCACGATGTACATGGAGCCGATCTGGGTCCCCTCGCGGATGAGCACCTCGTTGGTCTCGGCGCGCTGCTCGGTGCTGTGGTTGATTATCCAATCGACGGACTGATCGGCGAGGAGCTGAAAGAGAGGAATCATCGCGACTGTGCCTTTGCTCTGTCCTTGGGGTTTTGGCCCTGGCCCGAAGCCGCAGACCCAAGACCGCAGCCCGCAGACGGAAAGACCGGCGCAGCGGCGTGTCGGGCAAGACCGCCGCGGACAATAGCCGCTTTGCCGGGTGGGATCTACGCCTGCGTGCGCCTGGGTGGCGGTGCGCGGCGGTGCATCCTCGGCCGAGCGGGAATTTTCACCAGAGGCCGGTTGCGAAATCCCAGCAATCGCAGGCTGCGCAGAATTTCCTGGTGCTACTCGGCCAGCGTGATGTGGTGGCGCGCGTACCACAAGAGGTAGAGCAGCTGCAGGTTGCAGCCGGCGCAGAAGTACCCCGGGTCGCTGGGCAGCGCGATGCGGCCGTCGATGAAGTGGTGCAGGACGCGGCCCTGCGCCGGGTCGTAAAGGTGCTCGTGGATGAAGGTGAGGACGAAGCTCGCCTCGGTGAAGTAGCGGCGGTCGTGAGTGTTCTGGTAAAGGATGAGGAGCGCCAGGGTCAGGTAGTTCTGGCTCGACAGGGTGCTGTAGTCATCGGTGCGGGCGCCCATCTCGGCGGCGCTGTACGGCGAGTTGTAGCCGCCGCGGGCGTGGTTTCGCAGCGGCTGGATGAACTGGAACAGCCGCTCGGCGGCCTGCAGGTACTCGGCCTCGCCGGTCTGCTCGTAAAGGCGGGTGAGCACCAGCATCATCATCGTATTGGGATAAAGCTCCAATAGATCCTCGCCGGGCTTTACCCGGAAGCCGTCGCCGAACTGCGCCTTCTGCTTTATCGTTTCAACGAGCTCGCGGGCGAACGCGACGCGCTCTTTGGCCTGCGGGGTGGCAAAGTAGGTCGCGTACTGCAGGTTGAGCATGGCCACCGCGGCGGTGATCGCGGTGGGTCCGTAGGTGCTGGTGGCGAACTTGCCGGCCTGGATGTCGATGTATTTGCCAAGGCCCTGCGCGATCGAGTCGATGGTGTCGATGAACTCTTCAAGCTCGGGCGCCGCGCTGAGGTCGCCGGTCTGCGCCGCGTACTCGCAGAGGCCCAGGGCCGCCATCATGACCTCCTCGAGGTTGGCGAGGAAGTAGGGGCGATCGCGGGCCGCCATTTGCACCACGCTCCGGGCGTAGCCGTGGGACAGCGCGGCAAGCTGCAGATAGTCGGCGCGGCCCTGGGTGGTGCCGGCGCGGACGTAGAAGGCGGTGCCGTAAAACGGCGGGTCGCCGTTGTTTTCTTCCCACTGCCCGCCGTTGCGGGGGAAGCGCTCGGCGTCGTGCTGCAGGCGCTCGTAGAAGTCGTCGAGGGCGGGCGGCAGCGTCGGCACCGCGTCGCTCTGGCAGGCCGATAGGAGCGCCGCGGCGCACAGCCAGGGCAACAGCCAGGGGCCAAGCCGGCGCCAGCCGATGAAAAGGGACCTCAACAACGGAAACGGCACGATGAGCTGGGTACGCATGGCAGCCTCCACGGAGTGTGGGGGCACCATAGCCCAAGCTGGAGGTGGTTCGGGAAGGGAAGGGCGGGCGCCGGACGCCCCGCTGATGAGCGGAGCGTCCGGTAGGCGTCAGGACGGGAGGATTACTTCCGGCGGCGGCGGCTCCAGAACAGCGCCATGCCGGCGAGCAGCAGATCGGACACCGAGCTGCCGAGCGGCATCTGCCCGCCGTAGTGGCAGCTGCAGCCGCCCGAGCCGTCGGTGGTGCCGGTCGAGCTGCCGGCGGTGATGACGGTGATCGTCACCATCTGCGCGCTGCTCTGCGCCGTCCCATCGCTGCCGACCACCTGGAAGACGACCGGGGTGTCGGCGGTGACCGTCGGGGCGCTGAACTGCGGGTTCGCCTCGGTGGTGCTCGACAGGCTCACCTGCGGGCCGCTGACCTGGCTCCAGGTGAAGGTCACCGGCTTGCCGGCATCCTCGACGGTGGATGCCAGCAGCTGCACCCGGTACCCCGAGGGGACGCGCGCCGCATCGCTGCTCGCCTTGATCACGATGTTGCTGGTCGGCTCGGGCACGCAGAGCCCGCGGTCGGCGACGCGGCTGCCGAACGGCGTGTTCTGCAGGTTGTTGAACGCCACCTGCTGGACGAACCAGCCGGAGAAGCCGCTGGCCTGATCCGTCCCGCCGCGGAAGCGCACCCGCACGGTCTTGCCGGCGTAGGCGGTGCCCAGCTCGACCGTCGTGGTCACGTAGCCCGGCACGCCCAGCACTTCGAAGTTCGTGCTCTCGCCGCCAAAGGCCATCTGCCCGGCCAGGGGGTTGGCCGAGGTGCCGCCGACGAGGGTGGCGTTATAGCCGCCCATCGTCATCTTGGGGCCGAGATCGGTCCAGGTCTTGCCGGCGTCGTCCGAGATCTCGATGACGCTGCCGTCGTAGTAGTCGAACGGCGTCACGCTGTCGTCGTACTCCCACTGATAGCGGTGGGTGACGGTGAAGTCGAAGTTCCCGGCGGCGTTTACCTGCAGCGGCGGGGTGATGAGGTAGTGATCCGCCTCGCCATCGTGATCCGGGCAGTGCCAGACGCCCGAGGCGCGCGGACCGGGCAGGATCTCCCAGCGGAAGCTGCTCTCCAGCGCCGGATCGGTGGAGTTGGCGACCGTCCAGGCGGGATCGACGAAGTTGCCGTTCCCGATGGCGCTGGTCTTGACCACGTCGTCGAACTGGCCAAGACCCTGGTAGGTCCTGGTAATCGTCCGCGGATTCTGCAGGGTCGGCTCATCCACGTCGACCTGAATGTCGTACGGGGTGAGCGCCGCGGCTCCCGCCATCGCCACCTCGGCGGTGACGGTGACGCTCTGCGCCGGCCGGATCGTCGGCACGTTGAGCGTCGTCGTGGCCTGGCCTTTGAAGGTCACATTGGCCGAGCTCGAGGTGAGCTTGACGGTGGTCGCGGCAAGGTCGCCCGAGCCCTCGTTGTGGATGCGCACGCTGACCACGCCGGTCTCGTTGTTATCGAGCACGCCGTCGCGATCGCAGCTCTTGACCGAGTCGGTGACCGTGATCGACTCGATCGACAGGTCGTTGCCGACGATGAAGCTCTCGGTGACGGGGGAGTTTGCCTGATCGCTGCGATCCGGACCCAGGGCGCCGATGCCGGCGCCGCGGCGGGCGAACGCCTTCCAGAACAGCTGGAAGTCCTGCTGATCGGTCGCGTAGACCGCGGCGAGCAGCGCGTCGCGCGCCTCGAGGATCGTCGGCGCGTTGGGCGTCATCTTGAGCCCGGCGACCAGGTACTGGCGCATGCGCAGGTTGGCCTGCTCGAACGTGTAGCGCGCGGTGTCGCGCAGCATCGCGACGTAGCAGTCCCACAGCATCGTGTTCCAGACTTCGCCGGTGTTGTGCACCTCGGAGTTGTCCGCGCCGTCGGCGCCGTACGCCGGGGCCGGCGTGGTGGGCAGCGCCGTGTCATCCTCGATGTGCTTGAACGTGAGCGGGTTCTTGCTCATGTCCGCCGAGTAGGGGTAGCGGCGGATGCCCTCGTACCAGATGGGGCTGTTGATCGCCCACTCCGCCCACGCGCCCACCGGGTAGACGCCGTTCCAGTTGGCGTTGGCGGCTACAGCGGCGTCCTCGGGGCGCACGGTGGTGAGCATGGCGACGAAATCGCTCCAGCCCTCACCCATGCCGCGGCCCTGCAGGCTGGACAGACCCGAGGCATTGCCGATCAGGCGGTTGGACATCGTGTGGCCCCACTCGTGGGCGACGATGCCGGTGTCGATCGAGCCGTCGCGGACGTTGCGTCCGCCGACGAGCCTCATGGTGACCGTGCCAGCCAGGGCCGCCTTGAGGGTGACACCGTCCTCAAGGCTGATGCCGATGCCAGGAATGGTGATCGTCGGATCGGTGCCGCCCGGGCCGAAGGCGCCGGCGCCGGCCGCGTTGTTGGCGATGATCGTGCCCACGGCACCGTTTACCTGGGCGTTTTTGATCTTGACCGTGAAGTTGCAGCCGCCGCGGTCGACCAGGGCAATTTTGCCGGCGACCGCCGCCGCGTTGGCGAACGTCGCGGCGCAGCCGGTCGTCGGGGCCGCGGAGCCGTCATTGACCAGGACGACGTCCGCGGAGACGTTGTAGGTCCTGGGGCTGGACTGCGCGGCGCCGGCCACCAGCATGCCGGCCATGCCCGCCGGGGCGGTGATGGTCGTCCGGGTGAACGCCGGCGTCCACAGGTACATCTGGATGCGCGGCGCGTTGCCGTCGGCGGGGGTGCTGGCGTTGGCGTTGTTGGTGCCGCCTGAGTCCTGCGCCTCGGCGCGGATGGCGTCGCCGCCCAGGCCCCCGCGGCCGAAGTTGTCCTTCTGCTGGTTGTTCGAGATCTCGTCCCAGCCGGCCTCATAGAAGAAGTCGTGCATGTAGTTGAGGACGTAGAACAGGTGGGTGCCCACCGCCGCCGCCGTCGTCGCCGCCGCGTCCTCCGTAGAGTCGAACACGCGGTCGAAGGTCTGCGCGGAGGTGGTCGTTACCCGCACGTCCCCCGGGCCAAAGCCATCGGGAGCCGCCAGGTCGGCGTAGGCAAAGACGTTGTTGCCGTCGGTGTCGCTGGCATCGGCGGGCAGCCAGGGATCGTTGCGGCGGTTGAACGGCGCATTCTGCAGCTTGACCAGGGCCGCCGGCAGGACTCCGCCCGGGGCGCTGCTGTCATTGAGGCCGGTCGGGTGCGGGGTGAAGTCGTTGCCCGCCGGGCTGTCCCACGGGGTGTAGCGGCCGCTGGTGTCGGCCCACACCCTGTAGGTGAACGCGTCGGCCTCGGTGAGATCCTTGGTGAACAGGATCTCGCCGTCCACCGCCGAGACGACGAACGAGACCATCTTCGAGTCGGTGGAGTCGTTGCGGCCGACGGTGAGCTCGACGTAGTAGGCGGGCAGGAGCCCGGCCGTGGTCGGGTACCACAGGCGCTTGCTGCGCGCCGGGCCGACCATGGTCTCGCCGCTCGCGGCGCTGCCGGCGACCGCCAGGGAGGCGTACGGTCCCGGCGCCGCGTCGTCGATATTGCGGGTGCGGTGGACGTCGTTTACAACGACCTTGCCGTTCTGCATGGCGTGGAACGCCGCCGCCACCGCCGCCGTCTCATCGAGGGAGAAGCTCTGGGTGATCGGCCGCACCTGCGGGGCCAGGTAGCCCGAGGCGACCACCGGGGTGGCGCCGCGATCCATGCCGATCTTCATGCTCGAGCGGAAGACCTCCATCCCATCGACCTTCTGGTCGAAGTGGGCGATGAGCGGTCCGTTGCCGGAGTCGTGGATGGTGCGCAGCTGCGCGGTGCCGAGCGCCGCCTCGCTCAGGCGGTAGGGCTGGGCCAGGCCGCGCAGGGTGCCGAGCGCGACGTCTTTGGGGGCGCTGCCGATGGGAACGTTGCGTCGCGGCTGCAGCCACGAGAGGGTCGGGAGATTGACCGAGCGGTCGCGGTGGGCGACGTGGGCGTCGACCTCGAGCGCCGGGCCGCCGGGGGTCGGCGCCAGGACCGCGGGCGGGGCGGCAGGCTCGCCGCCGCAGCCGTACAGAAGCGCTGCGGTCCCAAGGATTAGTCGCGATCTGAACCAGATCTTCTTCATGTTCACTGCTCCTTACGCGGCGGGTGCAGGTGCTCCTCCCGGCCGCGGACTGGGCGCTGGCCCACCGCGGAAAGTCGCAGCCAGACCACGCCGTCAGATTATCGCACTATTGAAGCTACATTTTCACGCCGCTTGGCGCCCGGCCAAAGCCCATAAGCGAGCCGAGCGCCAAGCCACCAGGGTCCTAGCGTTTCCGCAGGACCACACCCCCATCACCAAGGAACCACAGCTCGGTCT
Organism: Pseudomonadota bacterium; assembly: GCA_035437965.1. Lineage (GTDB taxonomy): Bacteria > Myxococcota_A > Polyangia > Palsa-1104 > JAEUJZ01 > CALFML01. Next base: position 3,522 of record DAOMZC010000100.1, on the reverse strand, counting down.
TGGCAGCGTTTACCACCCGGTTTAGACCGAAGGTCGTCCCGCTCGCGAGCCGGGTGAAGGTGGTCCCGTCATACCGCAGCACCGTGCCGCCCGCCCCGCTGACGTAGATCTCGGTCGCCGAGCGCCCGCCGATGCTGGTGAGCGGCGTCGTCGTCCCGGAGGCTACCACCTTCCAGCTCGCGCCGTCCCAGCGCACCACCGTGCCCTCGTCGCCGACCGCCCAGACATCGCTCGCCCCGCTGCCCCACACCCCGCGCAGGTTCATCGGGGTGCCGCTGGTGGTCTTGTTCCACTTGGTGCCGTCATAGCGCAGGGCGGTGCCGGCGTCACCGACCGCCCAGACCTCGCTGGCGCCGACGCTGAAGACCGCGTTCAGGTGGTCGCGCACGCCGGGATCGACGCTCGTCCACTTGCTGCCGTCGTAGCGCACCGCGGTGCCGAAGTCGCCCACCGCCCACACGTCGCTGCCGCTGCTGCCCGAGACGCCGCGCAGGTTCTGCGTCGGCAGCCCGCTGGTGTCCACCTTGGACCAGCGGGCGCCGTTATAGCGGATGATGGTGCGGCTGTCGCCCACCGCCCACAGGCTGGTCTCGCTGCTGCCCCAGACGTCATGCAGGCTCTGGGTCACGCCGCTGTCGTCGCGCCGCCAGTTGATGCCGTCCCAGCGGATCACGGTGCCGGCGCCGCCCACCGCCCACAGGGCATCGGCGCGCGAGCTCCAGGCGCCGCCCAGCGAGTCGGTGAGCTGGCCGCTTATCGCGGTCCAGGCGCCGCCGGTCAGACGCAGCATGGCGCCGCTATTGCCCACGCCCCAGCCGTCGCCGCTGCTGCTCTCCCACACTCCGTTGATGGCGACCGTCACGCCGCTCGCCGCCGGCTCCACCGCTTGACCGTTCCAGTGAAACAGGAGGCCGTTCTGCCCGGCGAACCAGACGTCTTTGTCCGAGCTGCCGGTGACCGAGGTGATCGAGTTGGTCGTCGGCTGCAGGAACCCGTCCCACTTCGTTCCATCAAAGTGCGCGATGTTGCCGATCGCCCCCACCGCCCAGAGGTCCGTCGCCGAGGTGCCCCACAGACCGTACAAGATGCGCGCCGGGCCGCCGCCGGCGACGATCACCGGATTCCACTCGCCGCCGGTCGGATCGAAGCTGAGCAGGGTCCCCTGATCGCCGACCGCGTATAGCTTGTCGACGCTCAGGCCCCAGACCGCGTACAGGTTGAGCGTGACCCCGGTGGTCTGCTTGGTCCAGGTGGTGCCGTCCCAGCGCAGGATGACGCCGCCCTCGCCGGTGGCGTAGACACTGTTTGCGCCCAGCCCGAAGACCGAGGTGAGGTTGCTGGTGACGCCGCTGGTGGAAGCGGTCCAGGAGGTGCCGTTATAGCGCACGATGGTGCCGCCGCGGCCGACCGCCCACACGTCGCTCGGGCCCGACCCCCAGACGCCGGTGAGGGTGCTCTGCACGCCGGTGGACACGGGCGTCCATACCTGGCCGTTGAAGTGCAGCGCCAGGCCGTTTTCGCCGACCGCCCAGACGTCGCTCTTGTTGACTCCCCAGGTCGCCTGCAGGGTCGTGCCGACCGGCCGCGGGTTCTCCCAGCACAGGTTGTCGGTGCTGCACACCCGGGGGCCGAGCGGGTTGTATTCGAAGCGCGCCGAGGCCTGCCGGGTGCCGTTTAGCGTAAGCTTGCAGGTGGCGGCGATGCCGCTGTTACTGCAGTCGCCGCTCCAGCCGACAAAGTCCGAGCCGGCGGCCGGGGTTGCGGTGAGGGTAATCTCGGTGCCCTCCGCGGCGGCCAGGCTGCACTGGGTGCCGCAGCTGATGCCCTCGGGCTGCGAGACCACGGTGCCCGTCCCGCTGCCGATGCGGGCGACGAGGAGCGTGCTCTTGTTCCCCTGGTTCTGGTTGGAATCAGAGCAGCCGATTCCGATTAGCGCCAGCGCCGAGAGGGGGAGCCACAGCGGCAGCCGGCCCGGCAGAGAGGTGCGGTGACGAGGCGGTTCGGGAGTGTACTTCATAAGAAAATCTCTCCTTGCGATCGGTCGAGCGGCAGTCGGGCGATTCGCTTCGCTGCGGCGCCCACCGGGGGTCCGGGGAGTGCCTGATGCCGCAGTTTCGCTAGTTTCCAAGGTACCAGAATACTTAGGAAAAAAGCGACACTTGGTAATTCCTCGCAGCAGCAAGAGCACTTACGGCCGCAAGCGGCTCCCAGCCGAGCTACCTGGCCGCAGTCCGTCAGCGGCTAGCCCGCGCGGTGGCCGCGTCACATCCAGCGCGTTTCCGGACACCGGAAAGCCCGCGACATCCCGCGTAGCTTGGCGACCTTGGCGACTTTGGCGACCTTGGCGCCTTTGGCATCAGGCCCCACCCGGGGATACGTGGCGGCACAGGCGCCTACAGGACTTTTTCGCCACCGCAACCGCGGCGACCAATATTCATTATCTAATCATTAATCCGCGCCCGGTAAAGCCCGGCCCTTTATGCTGGCAGCTATGACAACGAATAAGCGATCGCTAGGCCGCCGTTTGCTGATTTGGGTAGGACTTTTTTTGGCGCTGCTCGTCGGCGCGGGCTGGCTCGCCGTGGTCCTTCTGAGCAAGCCCCTTCCCAAGGGGGAGAGCGGGCCCCGCGCCGATGAGCTCGCGCGCGGCATCGAGAAGGCGATCGACAAGGAAGCGTGGGCCCGCACCGGGGCGGTCAAGTGGACCTTCCGCGGTCAGAACCGCCACCTGTGGGACCGGCAGCGCAGCTTCGATCGCGTCATCATGGGCGAAAACTACGTCCTCTGTGATCTGAACAAGAAGACCGGGGTGGCGTTTGCCAAGCGCAAGCGGGTGGGCGCCGCCATGGAGCGCAAGCTCATCGACAAGGCGTATGCCAGCTGGATCAACGACTCGTTCTGGCTAAACCCGCTGGTCAAGCTGTTCGACGACGGGGTGACGCGCAGCACCGTCAACCTGGATGCCGGCAAGCCCGAGGGCCAGGTCAACGGGCAGCCGGCGGGCGGCGCGGCGCTGCTCATCACCTACGGCGGCGGCGGCCTGACCCCGGGCGACTCCTATCTGTGGGTGCTCCCTCAGGCGGCGGGCGACGCGGGGTCTGCGGCGGCGATCGGGCGTCCGCTCGCCTGGCGCATGTGGGTGTCGATCATCCCGGTCAAGGGCCTGGAGACGAGCTGGGACGGCTGGACGCAGCTCGCCACCGGAGCCTGGGTCGCCACCCGCCATCAGCTCAGCGGCACCGGCGTCAAGCTGGACCTGACCGATGTGGCGGGGGCCGCGACGCTCAAGGATCTGGTGCCGGGGCCGGATCCGTTCGCCATGCTGGTCGGCGGCGGCGATCTCGAGCTGGCCCCAGAGTAGAGCGGCTAAGCGGCTAAGCGGGCTAAGCGGCTAAGCGGCTAGGCGGCGCGGTCGGGTTGAGTCCCACCCGCGGGCGCCATCAGGAATCTGAGCCCGGCGCGCCGCCGCCGCTGCCTGGAAGCCTCGCCGCCTCGTCGCTGAGTCGGGAACTGGGGCCGGCC